>JAFGOZ010000286.1 GCA_016926235.1 Bacteroidales bacterium
GATACGCGTGTACCTTTCAGTAGCAAGTCAATGTTACCTTCAAAAAATAGTTCTTCTGGTGCATGTTTTAATTCATGGACACTGAATTTACCTTTATATAAGGTATAATCGAATGACATACTGTCCATGTCGTTTGGTTTTTATTAAGGAAACAATTTATACAGGATAAAGGTAATATACGAATTAACAATTAAAAGTTTTCAACCTGCTAATAGTCCTTACCCGTTTAGGGATCGTTATGTCTGGTTGTTCTTATAATATCCTATTTTCTACCCACCCACCCTTTTAATGGAATAAAGCCTTTACTGGTGGTTAAAGCCGATTTACGGTTATTTCGCTTCACTTCGCTTCATAACCATAAAACCGCTTTCTCCTATTTTTCGGAAAGCAAAGAAATAAATCAGGCCAGGTGGTAATCCTGGCCTGAACAATTTCTTTTTGTTTTCGGCTTTATAACTGTTTTTGACCCATTGAAAAACCTATTTCTGTTGGTATAACCATAATGGCAAGTTTTGATATTATCCCACCGGTGAGCATTCACCCTTTAGCCTCCAAAAGAAATTGCAACAAAATACCTTGTGCAATGACGGCTATTTCTTCATTTTATTTTTCAGAGGTATAGCCCCTGACGGTTTTATAAAAATTCTCCACCCTGAATGGTAAGAAAAATCAACATGAAATTGATTTTTCTCTACTATTCACTTGTTGGGGTAGTAATTTTTATAAAAGTCATTGCAAAGGTATTTCTGTCGCACAACCAGAACATTACGGCTAAAGGGCGAAAACTCACCAACGGGATGTGATCTAATGTAAAACCTGCCCTTATGGTTATGATCTTTTTAAATATGGCATCAGAGCTCAAATCTACCGCAAGGATATGATTTCAGACAGAGTACAAACACTAATTCAAATAGCTATGAATAACAATTTTTTAAACCGGCAGAGTGTACATAGCAAATCCAACAAGATTTACGACACTATTACAAATGCAATGATTGAACTACTGGAAAGTTTAAAAACAAATCCGGAACGATGGGAAAAACCCTGGATACTTTCTGAAAACGGCAGCGGTGCACATAATGCAATATCCAAACGTTCTTATTCCGGAGTAAATCAGCTGTTTTTATCTTATCTATGTTTAAACCACAATTATAAATTTAACCGATGGTTAACCTTTAATCAGGTCCATGATCTGGGAGGCAAAGTGAAAAAGGATGAAAAAGCCTCAATTATTGTATTCACAAAGAAAATTCTCATTAATGAAACTGAAGAAAGTAAAAACCTGGCAGAAGAAGGATCAACAGTTGAAAGCTCAAAAACTCGGTACAAATTCCTACTTAATTATTACAATGTTTTTAATGTCGACCAATGTGAAGGAATTGGAGAAGCCTTTTATTTGCCGTATACAAAGGAAATAGAAGAACTTCACCCGGTTGAAGTAAATGAAGAAATTATCAGAAAATGTGGCGCTGACATTCAATTCTCAGAACAGGATAAAGCTTTTTATACTTTAGGCCTTGATATTATCAGCATGCCCCTGAGATCACAATTCAAAAGCGTTTCTGGTTTTTATCAAACCATTTTTCATGAAACAGGCCACTGGACAGGCCACCCAAGCAGGTTGAACAGGAAACTCTTTAATATGTTCGGCTCTGAGGATTACGCAAGAGAAGAATTAACCGCTGAATTGTGCAGTGTTTTTATTAACTCTCTTAGTGGTATTGATATTCAAATAAAGCAATCCGCTTCCTATATTGATTCATGGCTAAAGGCAATAAAAATCGATAAAACTGCCTTTATCCGTTCTGCCATGCAGGCCCAAACAGCGGCCAATTATATTCTGGAACGCTCCGGGATGCAATACCTAAAAAATCAACCTCAGGAAGAAGTCAAAGCTGAACCTGAAACGGTTGCCGCATAAAACTAACAAAGGCCCCAGAAATGGGGCTTTTTCAAAACTATATAAAAACATAACAATATTTTTAAGTCATGAACTCTTTAAATAATGAATTAGCAGGCTTCACCGAAACTGAAATCTTTTGTAAATATTCTGTCATAGGAATAACTGTCCACATTTTAGCGGGACTTGGTATCCGAGATTACAGGAATATGCAAAATCGATATATGTGATTAATATCAACTAATTTTTTTCTTCAATGGAATAATCTATGAGAAATTATAAAATACCTTAGTTTTGTTTTTAACTAATTAAATTATGCCTCTTCCCATTAATATATCGGAACTTCTCAAAGGTCGAATCATAGAACACGACCGCATCGAGTTCAAAGAAGGTTGGAATCCTGATTCAATCTATCGTTCTGTTTGTGCCTTTGCAAATGATATTGAAAATATTGGGGGCGGTTACATCATTGTTGGAGTTGAGGATGAAAACGGAATGGCTAAGCGTCCTGTAAAAGGCTTGCCAATAGAACAACTCGATGCCATTCAAAAACAAATGATAGGGTTCAATAATCTAATCAAGCCAGTTTACACACCCAAACTTTCTATCGAGGAAGTGGACAACAAACAAATTATTGTTCTTTGGGTTCCGGGCGGTGCAAACCGTCCATACGAGGTTCCGGAACAAATAACAGCCAAAGAAAAGAAATTCTTTTATTACATCCGTAAGTACTCCAATTCGGTCAAAGCGAATCAGCAAGAACAACAAGAGCTAATAAGCCTTGCTAATCAAATACCGTTCGATGATAGGGCAAATATACAAGCCTCGCTCAATGATATTTCAACAACTTTAATTCGCGACCATTTACGCATTACAAAAAGTCGTTTACACGAGTTTTCCGAATCGCTATCTAAAGCCGATTTGTTGGGTCAAATGGATTTGGTTTCGGGTCCACCCGAAATGCTTTTTCCCCGGAATGTTGCCCTGATGCTGTTCTCAGAGAGTCCTGAAAAATTCTTCCCCTATACCCGTATCGAAATTGTAGAGTTCCCTAATGGTGCTGACGACCCTGAATTTAATGAACGCCCACCCTTTACTGGCCCTGTTCAACAACAAATTACAAAAGTTCTCGACTTTTTTAAAACGAATATACTTCAGGAAAAAATCATCAAACAACCCGACAAAGCTGAAGCAGTCCGAATTTGGAATTATCCGTTAGAAGCCTTGGAAGAAGCTATTGCAAATGCAATTTACCATCGCGATTACCAGGTACGCGAACCCGTTGAGGTTCGCATTTATCCTGATTCAATCTGTATCTTAAATTACGGTGGTCCCGACCGCTCTATCAAATCCGATGCTTTCAAAATCGGTCCAGTGAAACCACGTCGTTATCGCAACCGTCGTTTAGGTGATTTCCTTAAAGAACTAGACCTTACCGAAGGCAAAGCCACCGGTATTCCTCGAATTAAAAAAGCTTTGAAAGAAAACGGCTCTCCCGAACCTTTATTCGACTTCGATGAAGACCGAACTTTCTTTGAAGTTGATTTCTATATTCATCCGGCTTTTAAGGAAGATATTGCTGTACTGAAGGTGAAAACTAAACGTCAGGATAATAAGATAGCTCCCGATTTTAAACTAAATGAAAGTTCGGAGAAAGTCGTAAACCTGATTCGGAATAACTCTTACATAACTGCGTCAGAATTGGCAATTTCTATTGGAATCACAAGCCGTGCAATAGAAAAAATAATCGGAAGTCTTAAAGAATCTGGACTATTGGAACGCAAAGGTTCTCGAAAAGGAGGATATTGGGTAATTAATAGTTCGGAATAAAGTTCGGAATAAAGTTCGGAATAAAGTTCGGAATAAAGTTATATAAAGGTTTTAATCCCACGCCCTGATGTCTTTCTGCCGATGGTTGAAACACTTCATCGGGCTTCAGCCGGTCAGCGGCTTTCTCTAAATGATGGCGTTTTTGACGGCAAAATCAATTGCTTCGGTAATATTTCTCACTTCCAGTTTCTTAAAAATATTGCTTTTATGAAATTTCACCGTATTAAGATCTTTACAAAGTCTATCTGCAATTTCCTTCGATGTGTATCCTAAGGCACTAAGTTTCAGAATAGTTTTTTCATTGTCAGGAAGGATTATTGGATCCTGAAGATTGAATTTCTTTTGTTTGAACGAATAAATATATTTTACCGGTTCATTGAGCATTTGTATATAAACATTACCTGGTTTTAAATTTACTGATAAAGAAACAAGACAAACAGCCAGCCACATTTCTCCTGAAGTAAGAATATGAAATGGTACAAGCTTATGATTTACCAGAAAGATATTGCCATTCTTGTATTTAACCCTGAAATCATATGAAATAAAGCAATGAGTTCTCCGGTTAATTGGTAAATTATAGAAAAAATCAAATCCTTTTTCGTTAATCTCAAGCAACATATTCAAATCCTCTGCGATCACTATCTTTTCAAAGTAATTGTACCCCATTGTTTTTACCTTTTCACGATCATAACCGCATAAAAAAAGAGGATGTTCCGATACATAAGCAAACTCTTTTTTATAGTAATCAACAACATAAATGCTCAGGTTCAGAACTTTTGAAAGAATGATTGATGCTTCCAGCAAAGCATCAGTCTGCTTGTAATCTAATTCCTTACTATTGCTAAAGCCTTTAACGGGTTTAAAAAAATCATTAATACGTGCCATTAACGTAATTTTATTACAAACCCAAGCTAAGAATTCGAATCTTAAAAAGCAAGCTTTTTAGTCAAAACTACCCGCACGGGTAGTAGTTTTGAACGTTGGGCAGGGTGTTGTTTTGTGGTTACCCCAAGTAGCAAAGGCTTGACATTCACCGCGTTTCTGGGCTGTACCACGGCGTTTCGATGATCGTTTTATGTTAATAAAACTACCTTATCGGGTAGTTTTAATATCTGAAAATCTACCCTATCGGGTAATAGATATGCATTTCTTTATTGCTTAATATTGATCAGTGTTGGTTACCGTTTTCTGCTCGTTGACGTGCGAAGCAATAATTTATAACTTATATGCAAAAGTTTCTGTCAACCCGCCGCTCTGTGATTATACAGACAGTCTCATACCTGTACATACTGCTTTTTGTATACGCAGCCATAAGCAAGTTATTGGAGTTCGAGGATTTCAGGGTACAGCTGGCACAGTCACCCATGCTAAGTGCTTATGCCGGGTCTATAACATGGGTGGTACCTTTAATTGAAATTATCACGGCAATTCTATTGTTCTTTAGTAAAACCAAGCATTGGGGATTTCTATGTGCTTTCGTCATTATGGTCATGTTCAGTGCCTATATTTTTATTATTCTTAATTACAGCGTTTTTGTCCCATGCTCATGTGGCGGTATCATCGAACAGTTGAACTGGACTGAGCACCTGGTATTTAATTTGTTTTTTGTATTACTTGCCATCACAGGCTGGCTGCTTACAAGACCAATAAAGAAATTACAGGGAAGCGTCCTTAAAACAACGCTTATTCTTGTTTCCCTCGGTGTTGTTGGCGTCTTAACCGTAACAATGCTCTATCTTTCTTCGGAGCGCATTATTTACCGTGAAAATCCTTTTATAAGGCGCTATTCTCACGATGTGATCAAATCCGGTGAGATCGATCTGGATGGCAATGCCTACTATTTTGCCGGCGATGAGGCCGGTATCATTTACCTCGGAAATTACAGCAGCCCTTTAAGGGTTTCCTTATTAGACACCGCACTTCAGAATCCGGTCGTAAGAACCATCAGGGTAAGAGAGGCCGATTTGCCGTCCAAGGCTTCCCAGATTAGAGTAAACCCTCCTGATTTTTATCTTATCGACGGGCAAATTTCAAGGATACTCAAAGGAAACACAGCTGACTGGAAAGTTACCCGGCGTTGGGACGGAAACCTCCGGTTTTCTAACTACCGGTTGATTTCGGATAATAAAATGGCTTTCAGGGCCTTTTTGCCCGGAACTTTCAGGCAAGCGCTGGGGTATTTGCAGCTTGCAGACTCTTTGCCTTACACGCTGCAACCGGATTTACTCGAAAAACAACTGGACGGTAATTTTGACGTGGACGGAATCCTGTGTTACGACAGTCATTCCAAGCAGGTTGTTTATACATATTATTACCACAATGCCTATCTGATAACCGACAGCGTGCTGAACTGGCTGGCCGCGGGAAATACAATCGACACCATTACACGTGCGCAGTTGGTGATTGACTCCAGCCGGCTTCAGCGCGCTTTGGTATCCTCGCTGATGGTAAATGCTTCGGCTTTTGCCACAGACGGGTTGCTCTATGTCCGGTCTAAAATAAAAGGTCGTTATCAACCCGAAAAAACATGGAAACAAACCGGAACCATTGATGTGTATGATCTCAGTACCGGTAATTACCGCACAAGCTTTTATGTATATCACGCATCCGGGGAACCGGTAAGGCAATTCTTTGTCATTGGGAAAAGTTTCTATGGTTTTGCAGGCAACATTCTGGTACGATACAATTTAGAAAGAATGCTTAAAAGCAATGAATAATAAAGAAAAATCGCGCGATTGCAGGAGAAGGTCGAAAACCTGTATAAAAGAGTAGACCGTAACTATAATTCGTAAACATCATGAAAAGCAGATTTAAAAAACTGCTGCCTGTCATGGTTATGGCAGTAGCAGTAGCAGGCGCTTTTTCGACCCATGCTATGGATAAAAGAGCGGAGCGGGCCGATCTTGTTAATGGATATATTAAGTTAAACTCCATGGGAACTTCGTGCCAGGCAGAAAGTTCAACAGTTTGCACAACTGAGAATACCGGAGAGCAATGTAAAGTTGGATATTCTTCTTCAGGGGATGATTTATTCCTGATTGAAGCTGGCAGATGTATACAGCCGCTGTACCGGCCGGCAAATAATTAATCCCTGAATCCTGACGCATTAAAAGGAAGTGACCTGCCAGTGGTCACTTCCTTTCAGCAACAGCAGTGTCAAAGAATACTACGGCATCCAGCTTTGTTTTTCCCCTCCTTTCAGAAAATGCCCGAACCATTGATGTACCTTTATGGTCAGGTCTTTTTTGTTAGCGAGATCATTGAAAGCATGGCCCTCATTAGGATAAATGAGCATTGTATTCTGCTTGCCCAATCTTTTCATGGCAAAATGAAATGCCATGGTCTGCGTATAGTGGACATGATAGTCCTTCCCTCCTGTGTACAGTAAAAATGGAATTCGGATGTTTTGTGCATGGTATTGCGGTGAATTATCCAGGTAACCCTGGTAATCTTCAAAGAGTGATTTCTTCATTCGCAATTGAGAATCTTCGTACTGATAAAATCTTGAAGTTGTTCCCTCTATATTAAAGTAATCCGTTGGAAAGTCAGAAATACCGGCCCCGGCAATTGCCGTGGCAAATAAACGGGTTTGTGTAATGGTGAACATCGTTTCATACCCGCCAAACGACTGGCCCATGAGCCCAATCTTTGCAGGGTTTACCGGAGCGCTTTCCATGGCTGCCTTAGTTCCTGAAATAATACAGTCTGACGCCGAAAAACCCGGTTCCCCTGTCTCATATTCAATATCAGGCAGAAAAACAAAATAGCCGTCCGCTGTCAGATTGGCCGGATTAAATCCTATCGGATTGTAATAGGTAGGAGTGATGTACTGATGCCAATAATGTGATTGCTTTTCGTAAACATGCACCACCATGGGATAAAGGGAGTCTTGCCGGTAATCCATAGGATAGTATAGAATACCGGTAAGTTTCTTCCCGTTTTTATTGTGATACGTGATCCTTTTTCGTTCATGCCAATGGTAATCTTTATAATGCGGATTGCTTTGAAAGATCTGTATTAAAGTGTCCGTAGCGGCATCATAGAGCATGAGCCGCGGAGGTATATCATAGTTTTCAACAGTGAAGCCAAGGACTTTATTGTTTAAGGATATCTTTGGCCATCGTGTATAACATGGTTCCATCATAATATATACCATGCTGCCATCAGCCTTTTTACAGGCATATCCGATAGTATCTCCCTTCCTGACCCGAAAAAGCATTACTGCTTCATTCAAGTATTCTCCTCTCTTGTTTCTCATGTCAGACTGGCTTCTTGTGATATTATCGATCAACCTGAACTGCGTTCCGTTTTCACGTCCCCGTGTGACTCGCTCGCAAGGGGTATTGCCTGTGGAAATTTTCCATAGATCGTACCGATCGTACATAAATACCGCTTCATCGTCCTGCATCCATAATTCCTGCGAATATGTTAAAATATCTTCTGTGCCTTTTATACCGGAAACCTTTTCCAGCTTTTCGGTAAGGTTATCATGCAGGTCTTTCCGGGTATCGTAACACCACCGATGCCTATCTTTAAAATACAGCACATATCTTCCCGAAGGGCTTATATTTAAACTTCCGACTGTGTTTACAAGTTTCTTTATCAGCAATTTTTTTTCGCCGCTTTCCATATCCATTATGTAAACATCGAAAGTATCTATCAAAGGATCATTTTTTAGCCTGTACTGAGCAGGATTATAAATCAGCACATAGTCTTTGCTCATACCATAGAACGCTTCAGGAGTGTTTTGATCGGTCACCTGTATATATTTGTTACCGGCAGGGTCCCACATGCTTATTTTGGGTATATTATAGCTCCATACCGACATCCTTTGCCTTACATAAGGATCGTCCGTTCTCCATATTTCCGGGATATCCATGTCTGTTATCGTCTTTTCAGGTTTGTGGGCAAAGAAAATCCGCTTTCCGTCAGGCGAAAACTCCAGCGGATATCTCCCGAGCGAAACAAGGATATGCTCCCGGGGGAACTTTCCTGTTTCAACCGGGTTTAAATACCTGCTTTTTTCCTTATTTAAATCGTAATATCCCACTAACCCCACATCTGTTGTGTCCCGTAAATTTTGAACAGGTCCCAGGATAAAGGCCAGAAAATTCCCTGATGAATGCCATGTGAGTTCCAGAACCTGCCTGTTATGCGGAATTGGGACACTTCTTACTGGATAGCCTTTTCTCAGACTGAAGATATTAATTTTGTCAGCATCCGTTCCGGATGAAAGCACGCAAATCCCTTCGGAAACCGGGTTATAACAGTATGCTGAAACCCCGGTAAGAGACAGGGAATCATTATTCTGCAAAGACCTTAATAGTAACCTTTCAGAAGACTTATGGAATACCAAAAGGTATTGTTCGTTATTACTTATCTGAAATCCGGTGCCGGAAGGAAAAACCTCCTCCCGGTCCGAATTCAGGAACATTAAATAACTTCGTTCGTTTTGATTATAGCTGGCAATCGAATCGCCCAAAAATTTCAGACTGCCTGCATGATCCATCACATACTTTTTATTTCCGTGTGTTTGTTGAATAATCAGTGTTTCTGATTCCGTATTATACAGGCTATAGCCTATCCAGCTTCCTTCTGCTGAAAGTCCGTTGTTCTCCAGGTTGCACCATTTATTATATTCAGTCGGGGTTATCGCTTTTTGCTTATTATTCGACTGCGACCAACCGGTATACGGTAACAGGCATACGATACATGCCATAAGCATGTACCACCATATACATGAAAGATACTTCATAGTGTTGCCGGAATTAAATGGGTTACTCATTTTAATTGTATCCCGGGTTTTGCGGATTTAGTGAGGGATTAAGCAATAACTCATTTTCAGGGATCGGCAGTAACCTGTCCGTAGTGTTCCAACCGGGTTTTAAGGGACTCAGTACCTGATCCAGTTTTCCAGTCCGCTTTAAATCAAAAAAACAATGCCCAATTTCGGTAAACAATTCATGTCTGCGTTCACGGTAAATCGCTTCGAGCAGCTCTTCACGGTTTGTGGCCAAAGTTCCATCCAAACCGGCGCGATCCCTGATGATATTCAGATCCCGGCATGCCTCTGTTAAATTCTCCAGTTGCGCGTACGCCTCGGCCCTTACCAGGTAAAGCTCTCCCAGACGAAAGAGAATGGTATATTCTTTAGAAGGATTCGTATTATTTTTTTCTTTATACTTATAGGAATGATACCACAATTGCGTCCCATCGCTTACCCCTTTTACCCAATGCGTCATTCTCAGATCAGAAGGTTCAAAACTTTCTGCCAGATTAGGTGTTAGGGCAACATATGGCGGAGGGGCTGTTGTAAATATGAATGACTGGCCTTCATGAGTGTTTCCATTGGTATATTTTGCTGCCCATTGCCAAAGGGTGGTTGTACTCTCTTTTAAAAACACTTTGTCCAGATCGGTTTCCCATGTATACAGGCCGGTTTGATTTATCACATAAGATGCTGCGTCAACGGCATTCTGCCACTCCTGCCGGTATAGGTATACCCTTGCCAACAGGGCCATCACCACCGCTTTGTTCGGACGTGTGCGGTCAGCCGACTGGTAATTGTCATCCAGCAGGGTTACTGCGGTTGTTAAATCATTTATCATCAGGGTGTAAGCTTCGCTTTCAGGTTGTCGTTTTGCATCTTTGTTCTGCTGATAGTCGGTTGTGGTGATGTAAGGGATATCTCCAAACAGGTTAACCAGGTAAAAATGCAAAAGGGCTCTCACAAAAAGCGCTTCCCCGGTAAGCTGTCCTTTCACATCATCAGTCAGATTTCTGGAAGCGTCTGCCTTTTCCACGAGGCTGTTGGTACTGTATATCAAATAATATGCATTATTCCACCAGGAGCTTACAAAAGGCTCCGAAGGCAGAAGGGAATTGGTATAATAATTTGTTTGTGCTGTTGAGGTACCATAATAATCCAGTTCACCGGCATACAAACTCATAAAATAGCTCATATCGTGCAGCATCCCCTGGTCTCTCATACGGGCATAGATGGCCAACATGGCTGAATGTGCCGTAGAAGCATCTTCAAAAACCTCCCCGGCAGTCAGCTGGGAAGAAGGAATGTCTACTTCCACAAAGCTTTCGCAGGCATTATATTGCAGGAACAAAAAAAACAGCAAGCTAACACGAAAAAGAAAAGCAAATCCCTTATGGGGCTTTTTTCCGGAAGAATGAAAACAGTATTGAGATAATTGCATAGGATTAAGTTTTAACGATTAAAATGACATTTGTATCCCGGTTGTTATAACTCTCAGAGGAGGGAGGCTGTTTGGATAAACAGATTCCGGATCAAAACCTTCATAAGAAGTAAGTGTGAGCAGGTTTTGGCCCCGTAAGAAAACACTGAACCGGATATTTTTTAACACTGCTTCGGGAAGCGAATAAGTCAATGAGATATTTTTCAGCCGGATATAAGAAGCGTCTTCGATTACTGCATCACTTTGCTGGTAATTCGTGTACCGGTTGTATACATCGGTATTTATCCCCGTTGTATAGGGCTGATAAGTAACACGGTCTCCCGGTTCCTGCCAGTGATTCGTAACACAGACGGGCTGATTGGCCATTGTCCCGGGAACCCCCGTAATATAAAGGAAAGAATAATTCTGCTGCCTGACAAGCTGGAATAAAAAGTCCAGTTGAAATCTCCCGATCTTAAAGCTGTTTTGTATTCCTCCGAAAAACTCCGGGTTCATATCCTCTGTCATTTCACGGTCATCCTCACGGGTAAGGGCTCCGTCATCATTATAATCCTTGAATGTATACAACCCGGTTTCCGGATCAAGGCCCTGGTAACTATACACTTTTTTAATATTCAAAGGTTTTCCTACCACATAAGTATTGGCATAGGTAGAGCCTTCGAGCCCCGGAAATGATACGAGTTTATTTCGCGGGAAACTGATATTGAATGTCGTGTTCCACGAGAAATTACGCTGTTGCAGGTTCATGCTTCGAAACGTAAGCTCCCAGCCTGTATTTTCCACAGTGGCATTCAGATTTGCCTGGATCGAGGAGAATCCGGTTGTCCCCGGTAATGGAATGCCCACTAGTTGACCGGAAGAACGATTCCGGTACCAGGAAGCCGTAAAGTAGAAACGGGCATTAAAAAAACCGGTTTCAAGCCCGAATTCCAGCTTTTTGTTCGTTTCCCAGCCAAAAATCGGGTTAAAAAGGCGCGAAGGTTCTATTACCGATACACCTCCATAGGTATTGCCGCTGACCGTATAGGTGTCGATATACTGGTAATCACCTATCTGGTCGCTCCCACTGGTTCCGTAGCTACCACGCAGTTTCCCGAAACTCAAAAAGGGAATGGCATTTTTTACAAATTCTTCATCTGAAAATAGCCAGGCAAATCCCACGGCACCGAAATTGGCAAATTGCCTGCCGGGACCAAACCGGCTTGAACCGTCCCTTCTGCCTGTTAAGTTCAGGATATACCGCTCTTTATATGAAAAATTAATCCTCCCGAAAACAGCGTTGTATTTATATGCTGTTTTATTGTCAGCATAAATATATATTTCGTTGGCTGCAGCCAGGTTTTCAATAAGACTGTTACTGGAAAAACCATATCCCTGGTTTACCAGTTGCGTGGAAGTTAACTTTTGAAAGGTACTTCCTGCCAAAACTTTTATCCTGAAATCTCCCAACTCTGTTTCATAGGTTAACTGGGGCTCTGTAATCCACGATTCACGGTATACATTATTCTTATATACGGCAGAATATTCACTTGTGGCGTTCCATACAGGATCGTACATTGTTGAAGGCATGGTCTGCAGGTCCATAAACTTTGTGCTGGTATAGCCCATGCTGTTTTTAAGGCTAAATCCCTTAAACAATTCATAAGATAATTGTATGTTGCTTACCAGGTCGTAACTATCGGACCGGTATTTACTCTCCATTGAGGCCAGCGGGTTTTCCCATGTGCTTGATTCCCAGTTAAGGCTCCCGTCCTCATTATATAAGGCGGGGGCATTGGGAGGCAGCTTGTATATTTGCGAAGCGTAGACTACAGTTGCCGGCAGATTGTTTTGCTGTACGGTATAACCCGAAGACATGTGAACTGTGAACCTTTGATTGGGACTTGTGTGCGATAAGCTTGTATGTACCCCTGCCTTGTTATAGACGAAGGTTTTTGGATATACCGTTGTCTCCCTGTGATAACTGCCGCTTATTAAGTACGTGGTATTATCATTTCCACCGGAGATTGTGCCCCTGATGTCGTTTATTTCTGAAGTTCCCCCGATCAGCACATCCTCCCAGTTGGTATAACGGTTTTTGTCCCAGGTGCCATTTACATCATACGCATTGACCGGGTATTCCGTATAGCCGTCATTGGCATAAGCTTCTTCGCGCATTTTAACATATTCGGGGGTTTTCATCAAATCCAGGTAGGTTTTAACCCATCCCTGGCCATAGGAGTAATCCATGTTAAGCAGCGTTTTTCCCTTTTGCCCCTGCCTTGTGGTTATAAGCACCACTCCGTTAGCTCCCCTGGAACCATAGATAGCCGTGGCATCTGCATCTTTCAACACCTCAATACTTTCAATGGAAGATGGGTCTATGCTGGTTAACGGATCGATATCCCCGGAAATGGCACTATTCGTATAGGAAGAGCCGACAGCTCCTGAAGAATACGGTACTCCATCGATAATATACAGGGGATCGTTTCCATCTGAACGAAGACTGTTTTGACCACGGATACGGATTTGAAGCCCGCTGCCCGGAAGACCGGAATTCTGTGCTATATATACCCCGGCCATGCGTCCCTGTACCGCGGAAAGCACATTGCTCACCGGCTGGTTTTCTATTTCTTTGGCGGCTATTTTAACGATACTCCCGGTACTTTCCCTTTCCTTTACATTGTAATATCCTGCATTTATGGTTATCTCTGAAAGGGTAATCACTTCTTCGCGCAGGTGAATGTCAATTTGTAATTGTCCGTTTACAGCAACCTCCTGTGTTTCAAATCCGATATATGAAAACGAAAGTACGGCATCGGGCGGAACATTTTTAAGTATATAATGGCCGTCTTTGTCGGTGGCCGTTCCGGTGACAGCGCCTTTAACAAGCACATAAACGCCCGGTAGCGGCTCACCTGGTTCATCGGTAACAATACCGGTGACAGTTAACTTTTGGGCATTGACAATTGCAATAATGCCCATAAGTAAAATCAATAACAACAGTTTCTTTGAAAAATTATATTTGTGTTCTTTCATAGTTTTTTGGGTATTAGGTTTTTAAATTGCGGTTAATACAAATGAAGGGCTGAAGATTGTAAGCAGAAGGTGGAAAGCAGGTTGAATGTACGGGAGTCAGGCCACAACATGGAAATTACCAACCAACTGTGACCCTCTCCCGTAACGCCTATTTATAAACCCTTATCTTTTGGCCCCCTGTATCTATGGGGGATGATGGAAAACAGGACATGCAGGCCGGCAGCCTGTGTAATGTGAGATTTTTCTCATAAACCGTACAGTTAATTAAAATTTTACAAGATTGATTAGTAAGCCTTCTGTCTGTGGTTTATGCCGGTTGCAGGACACAGCAACCATCTCAATATGCGGTAAAAATGACACAAAAAAAGAAGGCGCGAACGATTGTCATTAATCCTTAAAACAGGCTCGGCAAGGGGCCTTGTCACAAGAATAAGACAATGTCCGCGCCCCTATATGTTGAGGGGCGCTTCCATTATTCGACCTTGTGACTTTGAATTTTGCCGATTCGTTTTAAAGGTCAAAAAAGCGCTATGTTATTTCCGTATCGAAATATGAGATACAAAAATACTATTTCAGTTTAATGTTGCTATGTCTTCATC
>JAFGOZ010000287.1 GCA_016926235.1 Bacteroidales bacterium
GGAATCAACCAATAAATCATGTTTGCATGGCTCGTATTTAAATATTGAAAACAATTGCTTACCTAAAACATTCACAATTGGCCTGGTAAATATCGTTGTACCATTAGGTAGAATATTGTCTCCATTTGACAAATAACTTGCCTCTTCTTTTTGTACAATTACCAAAGCATTGAATTTGTTTTTGATTTGGTTAGCATTTGCAGCATGGTCAAAGTGTGCGTGTGTTAAAATTAAATAATCAATCCTTTTTATACCTAATCTGTCAAGTCGCTTTTGAAGCCTTCTCCATAATCGAGAAACAGATGTATCAATCAAAATATTTTGCTCACCATTAGTCAATAAAAAAACATTGCTTCTTCCAGACATTATCTGGATTATTTCATAACCACTTATTGTTTCCCACTTTTTCATATTATCTATGTATACTCGAATGCCATTGTATTATGGCGTACAACGTCCGCGTGTATGAGCCGTTGCGTTGCAGGTGCACTTTGTGGTCGAGTTACCACGGCTTAGCTAAAAGAGCTGACCACCGCGAACCCGCTACCAGCAATGGCTTATACACGCTGTTAGCATTCTTTGATTTTTATATTCTGGCGATATTTTATCTTATTATATACTATCAAACTTATTGAATATATGCCCAATACTATAAATGGTACATCAGGGATCCATCCTGAGATAAATGTGGCTGTTCCTATAAACAGAGCATAGACTGTAAACAATTTGTAAAGATTCTTATTCCCAACTGGATATTTTAAGGTCATCAAACTCAACACGACCATGGTAGTTGGACATGGCATCAATCCATAATTTGAAAATACAACATCCTGAATGCTAAATATAAAGCCCTGTCCGTAAATATATGTCGGATACCATAACCCCCAAACTAGAATTATTAAAACTATAAACTTTTTTCTTGGTGTTGATTTAAAATCCAAGTCTATCAGAGGATTGATGTTCTCCTTTATCCAGTAATAAACGATCAACCCTAATAAAACAGGAGTTAAAGAATATACTGCCAAATATGGTATTCCAACTTTATACCAGTAAACAACTGCATAAATTCCCCAATACCCGAAAAGAAAGATCCAATTAAATGTGAAATAAATGGTAAAAAGTCTTCTGTATTTGTTTCCATATCGGAATACTAAAAACAAAATTATAAATGTAACGATATGAAATATAACACCTAAAGAGCTCCCGAAAAGCTCAATTTCCTTTTGAACAAACTGGTGAAAACCTTCGCCAAATACTCCTGGATCAAAATTCATAATTGAAAGCATATTTTGTTTCGTGTGTGATTATTCAATGAACGCTAACGGTTGGCGGTATGAAAAGTTGCCGATTGCGGGCGATTCCCTGTCAAGTTACACAAAAGTTAAAGCGGGCTACAACCCTTGAATAACCTACTATCCCGGCAATTTTTTACACCGCGTGTTAGCCTTTCGTTTTTTCATCATTTATACATTAGTGGATTGTTCTCAAAGCAATTTCTCCTTTCTGTTGAATTAATAAATTAAGTCAGGTGTCATTGCTCAAGAAATCCCAGACTAAAATCTTCATCCGATAAATTGTTTGGTTCTATTCCAATGAACTGTATACTGCCCTCCTAAATTCTTTTTGAATTCCAAATGAGAATTCTCTAGCTCGAGTCATAAATAAACCAAATAGTTTTTTCTCTGGATCGATCCAAAAATGAGTATTATGGTATCCAGACCATCCATAAATACCTTTTGAAGAATTTGTTCCATCAAGATCAGGATCTCTCAAAACAAAAAAGGAAAAACCATAATCAAAAGGGTCATTTTCAATTTTTGAATAAGCCTTTGTCATCATATTGATACTTTCCTGTGATATTATTTTTTTTCCTTCAAATGATCCTCCGTTTAATAGCATCTGACAAAAGTTAGAATAGTCATCTAATGTAGAAGTCAAACCTTCACCGCCGAAATAGGCTTTATTATTAATATCATAAGTAAGTTCATCAAGGTTATTTGTAAAACCTTTGAGGGATCCATTATTAATATAAAGTGGTTGAAATCTTTCTCTATCACTTTTAGTCAGGTAAAATTTTGTTTCATCCATATTAAGTGGATCAAAGATCTTTTCTTTTAAATATTCATAAAAAGTTTTTTTAGTAACTACTTCCACCACTCTTCCAAGAATAGCCATATTAATACCATATAAATAATTGGTACCAGGCTCAAACTCTACAGGGTGATTTGCTACATCAGAAGCAAAGTCTTCTAAATTATCATATTTTAGAGTACTTGTAAAAAACTCAGGATTGTCATAATAACTATACCCAGACCTATGCGTCATTAAATGGAATAAAGTCAAATCATTCTTGCATTCATAAATATCGTTCTCTCCTTTGCATTTAAGGTTTTCAAATTCAGGAATATATTTAGATAATTTATCCTCGAAATCAATTAACCCATCCTCATATAGTTGCATCATTGCCACTATAGTAATTGGTTTTGACATAGACCAAATTGGAAACACGGTATTGTTATAGATAGGCTTCCCATTAGGGTCCATTGAATTTTCAATATTGTGATAAATTACTTTACCATCTTTAAAAACTAAAGCAACATTGCTTGCTGTGATTTCACTTTCAATGAGATTTCTTTGGAACGACTGTATTTTTTCAAATTGTGAAAAAACACTATTCGTGGAAAGAAAGATTAAGAATAAAAACGATAATTTTTTCATGACAATGGATTTATATTTAATTTGTTAATGCATATTATATCCGACTTAGATCAGTTGTTCAAAATGTTCGTTAAGGGACATAGTTTACAAGGTTCAAGGCACATGGTTTACACTAAATTCGTACTTAACCTTGTTGATTGTTGTTTTTCTCTTATATCCTTTTCATTAAAATATCCTAAAAATACGTCTCTGTAAAATACTTTCCAAATACCATTACCAACTTCTTCTGCAGCTACTCTTTTGCCGATAAGACTGCGTGTTAAATAAACCCAATAGTATGATTTCCATCTTATAGAACCACTTTGCGTAACATTCATCACTTTCATCTCTGTTGGGTATACCCATTCCTTAATGTATTCCGGGAATGGCCTTTCTGAAAATGTATGGACACTCGCCGGGGTTTCCATGCCCAGGGCCTCGTGAGGTCTTACATAATCATATTCCCTTAAAAAACTATTCAATTTTCTTTGTTGTGACTTGATGTCAAAGCCGGATGGTTTAGCACAGGCAGCTTTCAGATCCCTATGCATTCTCTCATGCCTTCCGTTTTGCTCCGGATGGGCAGGATCCAAAAAGACAGGCAGTATACCCAGGTCTATGAACCAATAGGATAATCTTGTATAGCGTTGTATTGAGCTCACTGAACCGAAAGGAGATCCATTATCAGTATGTATCTGTTTGGGAAGTCCATACTTTCTGAAAACTCTCGTAAATTCTGTTTTTACCGACTTAAAATCTTCTTCCATATGTGCTTTTGCTGCAAATAAAAACCTGCTTTTTGAATCGGCTATGGTTAAGGGATGGCAGTACTTCATATTTCCCATCTTAAATTTCCCTTTATAATCCGCACTCCAGACTTCATTACACTCCTGGGGATCAAAGATCGGATATAATGGTTTAACCCTTCTTAATCGCTTCTGTGGGCAAACTAATCCATGCCTTCTTAATATATTGTGGATGGTGGTTACTGAAGGAATTTCTGATTCTTCAAATTCGTTCAACAACAATATTTTTATCTTTTTGGCTCCCCA
>JAFGOZ010000288.1 GCA_016926235.1 Bacteroidales bacterium
GATTTCCTGTCAAGTTACACAAAAGTTGAAGCGGGCTACAACCCTTGAATAACCTACTGTCCCGGCAATTTTTTATACCGCGTGTTGGGCGGTCGTTCATAATTTATCGTTCAATAAAAATTTAAAGTCATCGTAATCTGTCTGTTTTATAAATTGTTTCTGTTTTCCTTTATTATCAGTATATCCAACAACAACAAAATCCTTAAATATCAACATTCTAAAATCGTCTCCAATCACTGAAATTGTTGGTTGAGCAAAAGAAGCAATAGAGCTTTTCCAATCAGTTTTATTATTGTCAATCCAGCTGCGAAGTTCTTTTACCTTAGGAGAAGCTATTTCCAAATCAACTGAATTGTCAGTGAAAACAGAATCAGTTTGATAAATATTTAATTTTAAAACAGTCTCGTTTTTGAATAATTCATTTGAATCAACAATCTGAGCGCATGAAATTGTCAGAATCATAAGAAACAAACTTAATGTTAAGGTTCTCATAGTGGTTTTATTAAATGAAATCATTGTCTTTCCAAATTAGCCAATTAGGATTTATTCCCCATGTCTCTATAAAACCTTCTTCCTTATATGATCCAGGTTTTGGAAATCCTGAATCAGGACAAGAATCAAATTCAAGATGAGTGTTACCTAAAATAAATTCAACACTTATTCCTTTACAATAATTATTTTTATCAATCACGATGTAGTTAACCTTACCTTTCAATCTAGTCTTATTCAAAGCTAATTCCAATGAAGCTGGAAATTTCTCTGCGTTTATAAATTTTCCATATAAATCAGTCGAAAAATGACAGTTCTCCACAGACTTGATTAAATCAGTATATTTTTCTGAGTCAGAATTTATTTCATTAACAAGCTGCGATTCAAAATCAGAACAAGCTGTGAATGTCAAAATGATAACTAATCCGAATATTATTTTAGTCAATTTATCCATTAAGTTTCAATTTTGCACGGTCTCCCTGAATGCCGCCCAACGGTTGCGGTATGAAATCGTTGCGCGCTTCCGGAGCGCTTTCTTATCAGACCGTGAATACGTTGAGTATATATTTTTACTTGAAAATAGCACAATCCGCGCAATGTTTTATACCGCGTGTTGTGCAACGTTTACCCAATTAACCTTAATTCCTTATCGTTATTTTAGTTAAGAATTTTACCTAATCTGATAATTCAAAACTCATTGTATTATTTACACTTCCAGGTATGTTGATATTAGCAGATCATTATCTATCATTTGATTAGGTTTTTAAAGATATCTTCTATTGATTTCCTAATCATATAGTTTTCTATATCATAGACATAAGGAGGATAACTGTAATTCTCATAGTATTTATAATTGTTAGTAAAGCCCAAATATACCTCCACTTGATTTTCAAAATACAGCATCGATGTCGAACCGATTGTTTCAAATCCATGAATGCAAAATAAATTCGGGTTTTCATCAATGTATAAATTTATTCTACTTTTATTGAGTCCCCTAGTCTTTCTTTCTTCTAACACATCAAGAATTATCGAGTCTGTTTCCTGGTCTATTATAACCCAACTATTAACTGAAAACGTCCAGAAACCTTTATCAGGAAGGGATCGAGGAGAGTATTCAAATTCATTGTCAAATACAATCTTTTCTCTAACATGGCTGTATTCTCCAGATTGAATAGGTTTACTTATTAAACGTTTACTTGTCATTTCTGGCATTTTAAATTCAATCAATGGTTCAGGAGGCCAAGGAAATGGATAGTCAATAATAATTTCATCACTTGTGAAAAAAAAATTAATTATTAGTGTTCCTTTCTTAAATGATTTATTAATCTTCTTGCCAAAATCATTAATGTATGATCTCATTTCAAAAATATCTTCATGAAAAGAATAATGACCTTCAGGCAAGTACTCTTTATTAACTTTATCGTATTCCTGTATACGTAATTCACGTTTATTACGAGCAACTTTTAAAAGATATAAATCAGAATTGAAATAATAGAATAGAGCAAGAATAATGAGTGATGAAAAAACAATAAGTAACCTAATATATTTCATTATCTGAAAAGTAAGTTGATATAATAATTTATGGAAGCGTATTAGTTACATTATATTCCTTTCACAGTCTTTGCATAATGTTGCACAACGGTCACGTATATGAAATGTTTGGCATTTCGAAGCACTTTCCTATCAAGTTACAAGTACTTTTGATATGGGCTGAATTGTTCGATAACCCACTGACTGCCAAATGTTTTATATACGATGTTGGGCGGTCGTTCATTATTTTTCTCCCAATAGAAATTTAAAATCATTGTAATCTGTCTGTTTGGTAAATTGCTTCTGCTTACCTTTATTATCAATAAATCCAATTACTACAAAATCCTTAAAAATTAACATTCTGAAATCGTCTCCAATCACCGAAATTGAAGATTGAGAAAAAGAAGCAATTGAGCTTTTCCAATCAGTTTCATTATTGTCAATCCAGTTACGAAGTTCTTTTACTTTAGGATGAATCATTTCTAAATCAACTAAATTATCAATGTATATAGAATCAGTCTGATGAAGTTTTAGTTTTAAAACAGTCTCGTTTTTGAATAATTCATTTGAATCAACAATCTGAGCACATGAAATTGTCAGAATAATTAGGAACAAACTTAAGGTTGAAATTCTCATTGTAGTTTTGCTAAATGAAATCACTGTATCCATCCCATTTCTGAATAATCAATTAGTTTTCCTTCATTATCAAAACGCAATATAAATACCTGACCATATTCTAAATCAGGTCTATCTAATCGCAATCTAATCCAATGTTTATTGTCAAAGTATACCTGTCTAGTAATATCTAAAATATACCTATCCTTAAAAATAAAGTTATATACCTTTTTACCATAAAATCGAAAAAATCCACCTTTCAAATCTTTATAATTTACTCTTCTCTTTTCAATCAATGGTCGGTTTACCCTTAATCTGTCGTCTTGATAATTAATTGAATCAATACTAATCAGTTTTGTCGTATCAGCAATAGTCCTTGATAATCTTTCATATGCAGTCCAATACTTTTTATAAATTTTCTCATTATCCCTATTCTGACGAAAAATTCCCATGTAAAATTCATCCACAAGATGTTTTATATAGTCTCTATCAATCCCTCGGTTAAAAATTGTCCCATCTGTCATAATGCGAAATTTATCCAATTGAGGAGCAATCGAATCTGTGAAATAATTAATTGATAATTGTTCGTATTGCAATTTATCAGATTCTTGTCCATATAATTGGAAGGAAATAATTGTCAATATGAATAAAATTTCTTTTTTCATGTTCTATCGTTACGGGATGTCTCCTTGAATGCCGCCCAACGGTCCCGCGGTATGAAATCGTTGCGCGCTTTCGAAGCGCCTTGTTATCAGACCGTGAATACGTTGAGTAGATGTTTTTACTTAAAAATTGCACAATCCGCGCAATGTTTTATACCGCGTGTTGTGGCTAGTGGTTTATAATCCTATAATACCCTCAGGTGACTTTTTATCGATCCCTTTTGTATTAAAATCCTTATCAAACGTTACGATTGTCATATCATATTTTTGTGAAACTGTAAGCTGATAAGCATCATCAAAATCGAGGTTGTAATCCTTTACGTTTTGTGTAAGATCAATAAAATCGTCCGAATCTAATGTAACTTGTTCTATTTGGCCGTTAATGAAAATGTCCCTCACAAACTTATTTAGCGTATCCAGTTTCTTAAGCCTCGTCAATATTACTCCTATCGAGTGTAATGTGAAATCAGTAATAAAAATCTGATTTTTGGGTGTCGAATCTAAAAACTTGTAAACGATATCCGATTTCTCCTGATCCAGAAGTCTCTCAAGCCAGATGTTAGTATCAACCAGATATCTTACTTTTGTCTCCAATCAAGTGATTTTTTTTGTAAATCTATTGAAGTATATCCCGAATCTTTTAAATCGCCGGCCCAATCTTGTTTTAATTCTCGCGGTCTACTTGGTGTCCGCTTATTAATCAAATAATCCAAGTAGTGATCTAACTCGTCAATTAATCCCGGAGATAATTGGCTGATCTTTTTCTCTATCTTTTTTATTGTCTTCATCGTAATCCAAAATTAATCAATTATCCGGTTATTATCAAGCTGTCTCTGTGGCGAGACCATTAGCCACAACGGTCCGCAAATATGAGTAGGCAGGGAATTCTGGGCTACGTTCTTATCCACCGTTAGCATTTTTCACCCAAGGTACAAAACTTTCGAAACCCACCAACCCCCGGCTTACTTATATTTGCTGTTAAATACTGGTGTTTCAGGGGAATCCATTCGAAACAGAATCCAGACTGTTCTGTGAGACATTAGCCTCGTGTGTATGCCCTGTGTGGCGGATGCGCATCTGGATTAGCTTCGGGTGCGATGGCCATCTTGTGCATTTTGCGTCGGCGTGCATATAATTGGCCAGTGTGACGGCTTGAGCATCGGCCATTGTGCGTCGGGTATGTTGAGCATTGTGCGATTCGGACAAGTGTGTTGGACTGTGCGTGGCGTGCGATATTATCATTTTCATTTAAACCTTGAATAGGAGAGTGGTGTGTCGGCGCCCGCGAATCATTCGTTAATGTTGTTAGATGGTAAAAATGCTATACCGGGATAATTATTTAAAATTTTTATGTCTGAATTATGCACAAAAGAAACCGTTTTTTAAAATCCCATGCAAAAGAAACTAAATGTTGTTCATATTATTTAATCACATAATAATTTTTGCGGGCACACTTGTATTTAACGGTTCCGTGTATGGTGTCGTTTGGCGATTCGAAGCATGAACCTGTCAAACCGTTACTCAGTTTATTAGATGTAACATCCTTGAAATTAGCACTATCCGCCAAATGCACTATACACGATGTTGCCAACTGGCGTTTGTTTATTCAAATATACTTTTTTTTACTTTATTTCTCCAATGTTACTTATAGTCTTTGGCTTATAGTCAACAATTTTAAATCTTTGCCAAATGGAAATCAAGACGAAAATTGGAATTCGGATAAAAGAACTGAGAGAGATTAAAAATATGTCTCAGAAAGAATTGTCTTATTCGTCTGATTTAGACAGAAGTTACATTGCAAGTGTTGAAAATGGTAAAAGAAATATTTCAATCGTTAATATTGAAAAAATCGCCAAGGCACTTGATGTTACCTTAAAAGTTTTTTTTAATAATGACAAGTTTGAGAACCTTACAACAGATTAAAGATTCAATAGATAGTCGGATTTCCAACTGTCTCAATGATAAGCTAAGTTTATCGGAATCTCTTGAAATAATAAAAATATCAGTCGAAGATGTAATACGGTCATCTGGAGAGAAAGGGAAGAAATCGTTAATTACATCTCAACAACTTATTAATCTTATACATGAGGTCGTAAAATCTTCGCTTGTTGAAAAAGGTGTAAACCCTACTTTAATACATCCCCCTATTGGACAGGCAAATGGAGAAAAAACACTTGCTGGTTTTCTGAAGTTTAAAAAGCAAGACATTTGTGTTTTCCCAAATAATAAGCCACCCAGAGAAGAAAGAATCGATTTTAATGGTTTATATAATACAGGCACAACTGAACCTTATGGTGAACTGTTTTCAGAACATATCCTTTCCATAAACATAAGAAGTCAACTCAGCAGTTTAAGTAAAAATATTGACACTATGTTTGAAAGAACATATGCTGAACCACTCAATCTTCATCGACGTGTTCCCAAGATGGTTCTTGGAGAAGTATATCTCATTTCTGTTCGTGAGTTGGACTCAATTCACGTTGCTCAAAACAATGTAATTTA
>JAFGOZ010000289.1 GCA_016926235.1 Bacteroidales bacterium
TATAGTACTCACCTTCTTGTAACATTGAAGGCATAGGAAATACAAGCTTTTTTATTTTATTTGCGTTCTAAACCGGACAGCAGTGACATCTTCCAGATATTTTAAAAGAATCAAATACAATTAATAATGGGCATGAAGATTCTAAATACATCCCCAACCTATTATATGGATTAAGCAGGTACAATATTTTTATCGGTTCAAATAATGCCCGGTTAAAGCAGACAGGGTTGTACAGATTTTAATTTATTAATGGCCTTGCCAAAAGACGCTTGGAGCACGTGAAGAGCTGATACAGGAGAAGTCTGTTGACAATCACAAAACCATTTATATAAATCCCTGAAAATGATGTCGGTCTCGTTCGACAAAAATGATAAACAGGACAGGCCATAGAAATATTGATTTACTACTATGGATACTTAGTATATTGTGTATGAATTTGTAGGCAGAAAAAATGTTTGTATTTTATTTTCCTTCATGCTAATATTAATTCAAAAAAAAGAGGTCCTGTGTATGCCAAGTTTGATCAATGAATACATCTCAAAAAGATGGGGAGCTATTGATTTTGAGAATGAATTAAGACGGCTTGTACAATCTTACAATAACGAGAAGGATACATATCTCTTTATATATTCAGTAGACATGGAAAAAGCAGGTCCACCAAAAAATGCTGACGTCAGCTTGACGATGGCGGATTATCAGATGTTTTATGAAATGTTGAGAAATGTTGATTCAAGTAGAGTAGATATTTATATCGAAACTCCGGGAGGATCAGGAGAAGCTGCTGAAGAAATTGTTGAGTTTTTACACAAGAAATTTGAAAACGTTGATTTTATAATAGCGGGTGAAGCTAAAAGTGCTGGTACTTTAATGGTGATGTCGGCAGATGATATTTATATGACTGAAAGTGGGAGTTTGGGGCCTATTGATGCACAAGTACGAATTGGAAGGTCTGTCGTTTCTGCATTTGACTATGTTGATTGGATGACAAAAAAGAGAAAAGAAGCTGAGGAGAAAAAGGGCTTAAATCCCGTTGATGCTATGATGATTGCACAAATTACACCAGGGGAATTTGAGGGTGTTTATCATGCACAGGAATTTGCTGTTGATTGTTTAAGGAAATGGTTACCTCAATATAAATTTAAACATTGGAAAGAAACTGAAACGCGGAAACTTAAAGTCAGCGAAGAAATGAAAGCTCAGAAAGCTGCAGAGATTGCAAATAAGCTAATTGATCATGAAAAGTGGAGGTCTCACGGAAGATCTTTAAAAATATCAGATTTGGAAGAGTTGGGACTTAGAATTAAAAAAATAGATGGAAAAAATAATGAAATCATTCATAGGATAAAAACTGTAATTAGATTACTTTTTTCTACAAGTACACATTATAAAATGTTTGTGACTTCTGGAGAAAAACTTTTTAGGGATATATTAGCACAAAATGTAAAACAAGGCGTGCCATTGCCTACAAAAGTGCCGTTGGCTGAGATTGGTGTAACATGTCCAAAATGCGGAAAACAACATAATGTTTATGCAATATTTGGCAAAGTACCACCAGAGTTAGAAGCTGATATAAAACTTCGAGCAACAAAATATCCAGCCAATAATAAACTTACCTGTGAATGCGGTTGCCAAATTGATCTTCTCGGACTGCGAAATCAACTTGAGCGACAAACTGGCGCAAGAATACAAAATTGATTTTTTTGCGTTCATGTGCTATATTCTAAACAAGGAAAGGGAAAGGAATAATGAAGAATACTGAAGACCTCCAAGAAACATTAAAATTTATTGAAGATGTGAAATCTGGTGAATATAGTGCTGAAGAGATTGAAACCGTAACTTTTCCCCGGGCTGATGAAGCTCTTGGGTTCATGGAATCAGATGAAGTTGTAACATACGAAAGTATGTCTAACTAAAATATACCAAATAAAATCATTCTCTACTTTTTGCCATATGAGTACATTGAGCTAATAGTGTGAGAGGGCGATTTAATTTTATTCCCTCCACACTCCCCGTGTTAAATTATTCTTCTCCAAAAACTTCCCGGAGAAAAGACTCCTCCGGGAAACATAAATTAACGCATTGAGCTAAAAACCCAGTATGCTCCTTTGTTGCAGGAACGGACAGGGGGGAACGTTTCTCCTTTTTCAAGAGGAATTCTTCGTTCTTCTGCTGTAGGACTTGGAAATCTCGTCCCATCGGGATAACCGTCCCAGTTATACCAGGCCTTGTATGGAGAAATATCTCCAGTTTTAAATCTTTGTGCCATTTTAATGCTCCTTATCCTGTGGGGGGCATGGATCATTTCCCGGAGCGATGGTATCTTTACTCCGTATTTTTCCGTTTAATCCTTTGGTGATCAATTCACCTCCACCCTGATTCTTGAGATTTTGTCTGGCAGTTTGCTCGGCGCTTTTCTGAGTATCGTGGATACTGCTCGCTCTTCCGCTATCATTTTTTTTGTTCACCCACTTGCCGTCGTTGCGGCGGTAAACCATTCGGTCATTGTTCATAATGACCTCCAATAATATTTACAGGAGCTGTTGACGAATTTGAATTCTACATATACTATGCACTATCTAATACAATCCGTTCCTGTTGATTGGACAAAACCAGCCAACGACCGGATTTGGGCTTGAAAGTTCGTGGCTTTCAGGCCTTTTTTGTCCTTGTTATTAAACTATCTAATAAAGGCATACTTGTCAAGTTCATATAGTTAGATATTTGATGTAATATATTGAAATATATTAGATAGTATGATATATTATACTTTAAGGAGAGCATTATGAACGTATCAGATATTGGAAACAATATCCGGAGGCAGATGAAGCTGAAGGGATTGACTATAGCAGA
>JAFGOZ010000290.1 GCA_016926235.1 Bacteroidales bacterium
GGAACTTGTCCAGATAAATTTAGCATCTGCTATGTATGAAGGTTCATAATATACTTCCGGGTAAAAAGTAGAGTTCGAGGCAATGGTCGTATATTCAGGGTAAAGCTCAAGAAGCCAAATCTGAACAGGTGATACAGTTACTGTCATTTCATCGAAAATAGTACTATTAACTGATGAGCTAGCCCGTATTGTACATGTTCCTGGTGAATTGGCATACATGTTTCCCCACTCGTCAAAATAAATTACATCCTCGTTTGTTGATGACCAGACAATACCCGGGTTAGTAGCATCTGCAGGTAGTACGTATGCATAAAGATAATACCAGCTTCCCTGTTCAAAAACAGTATTTTCATCTGATTCAATTACAACGCCTTTTACAGCTGTGTATTCACCTTCAGGCAATACATTTACCAGAATAGAATCTATATCATATTCGGAATAAGCTTTTTCCGGTGTAAACACAATGTATGTGCTACCTTCGCCGTTAGCAGAAATTAAACCTTGAGAAAATGTTGCAACCGATTCGTCCCTGCTTTGTGCAAAAATAGTTGAAAGATCTGCATTTTCGGGATATACGTAAAAATCTTTATGTTGCTCTAATGCATAGGCTTCGTTAACCCCCAGTGTTATTTCTTCAGTATATAAATCAACATATTCTGCTGGCGGGTCTTTAACTACGGTTCCAAGCCAAAGGTCAGTTATCTGCAGATTTGCATTAACATATCCATTCCCCGGATTAATCATGAAATAAAGCTGTGCTATTTTTGTCATATCTACCGGAATAAGGTCTGTAAAATTCGGATCCCAAACTTCGCGGTTATTATTTTGTTCCCACCATTCAGGTGACCACTGGTCTAATAAATAGTCCGGATAAACAGTAAATTCATAATATACAAAATCGCTTTCTTCAGGATATGTATAGGCAAAATATGAACTATAATTACTTGCATGGCCGTTAACATCAATCAGGTCGAGCCTTAAATCAATATAATCAGTTCCTGTATTTTTCACCTTAATTGTTATTTTCGGTTTTTGGCTTAAATCGAGTGTGTACCCGGTGTAAATATCATCAGACATAGCAGAATAATTTTCGCCGTAAGAAATATTCCCCAGGTTAAACTTAAATCCCGTCCACATTAATTCATCGTCACTTCTGTTGCAGTAAACATCTAGAACAGAATCCCCAATCCATGAAAGCGTATATGAACTCTCATCACAAGTCCAGTTTCCATATGTATTTGGATTTTGGGTGGCAACCAAACCTGTTATTCTTGTGCTGTTATCCTGAATAGTCCAGTTTGCTTTAAGTTTTTCCCACCCGGAAGTTGCAGATGTACTCAGGTCTTCGGTTGAAATCTCCAACCAATTGATATTCCAGCTTCCGTCATAGCAATATAATGTTAGAACATGATTACCTGCAGGCAGATAATAATATTGAGCCATTGTTTCGAAATTTTGCCAGCCATTCGTTACAGGTATATATGTTCTAACATCACCAATTAGTACTCCATCAATTAACACCTGAACACTGGCATTATAATTCTCATAATTGGCAACCCTTAAATTAAGGTAATAATCACCTTCCTGGGGAATATTAACAGCATATTCCATCCAGTCAAAACGGTCAATATATCCAACATCAAAACCTCCTCCAACATCGTAACATTCTTCAAGAACTACTCCGGTTGAACCATCCCAACCCGGTAAGCTTCCACCCATGGCATCGTAATTTTCTGCTTCAATACGGCCGGTTTTGTAAGCATATTCAGGTTGTTCAATAGTTACAGGCATTTCATCGTACCATATCCTGCCATCGAACCAGCCCGTTGAGTTACGGTATAGGTCGGCAGTCTGATGACCATCATTAAAAGTAAGGTCGTAATTATTAAATATTACATTTGTGTATTCACCGGGTATTTCATAACTGAACCAGCCGGTTGTATCATTATATGTCATTAATTCACCCGGCCAGCTACCAAATAAGCTAGTTGACGTTTTATCGTTCCATACCCATAGCCCAACATTACTCCAACCGGCAGAATTGTTGTAATATACAGTAAATGGCTGAGGCGGGGTGGTATTCCCAATAGCCACAGCGTCTATTTCGTTGTAGCCATAAACAGCCGGGCTGTTTAATGCCAGCCTTACAAGGCTTACATCGTATGAAGTAGTAGGAAACCGTATATCTAAAATTCTCGAAAATTCACCTACATATGCTGCAGGTTCCTGATAAAGGATATCCCAGCTGTTTCCATTCCATGCATATATGGTATCGATAGAGCCCGGGTTATAAGTTTCGAATACTTTAATATAATTAATTGGTTTCGGATTATCAAAACCAAGCTCAATATACTCGCGCTGGTTATCTGGATAAGATGATGCCCATGCACTTGAAATATCTCCATAATTTGGATATGAATTCGGGAAACCTGTTGCCTGGTATGCAGCCCAACTGGGATCACCCCATTGCGAACTATAGTTTTGCACCCAGGTAGCAAACCGGTCGGTAGGTTCGGGAGTATAGATCATTCCTCCGCCACCGCCATCAGTAACAAATACTGTAGCTCTTGCCGAAGCACCGGTTTCGTCAAAAGCGGTAATTTTAGCTTGGCCTGCACTTTTTGCATAAACAGTTCCTGAAGCATCAATTGTGGCAACCATGTAATTATCCGAACCCCAGCTTGTTATTGCTGCAGGATTATATGAAGGAGAATAATAAGCATACATAGTATATGATTCTCCAACACTTAGATTTAAATCGTCAATTGTTAAAACATCACCGCCAGCACCTGAGGATTGAAAATCAACCCAGTTGAGGTTCCAGGTAACATTTGAACTGTTAACTATTTGTAAAGGCATGTTTTCCCCTGCATCCAAATATACATTATCAATTCTTATTTCATACCATACATTCACATCGCGGGTATTTGGAACTGCGATTTCACCAACAGGATTATAATTATAATTAACAGTAACCATACCCTCCTCGTATATCGATGAAACATAAAGGATAATATTATATTCACCGGATATGGGTACGTTAATATTATATTTTGTGTAACTTTGGTTGCCTGTGTACTCTATGCCCTGGTTTTTGCCTTCTTCAGTTGAAAACTGTACTGTAATAAACTGTTCAATATAAGATTCAGCTTCAATATGGGCAGGAATAGTAATATTTCCGGTATTTTCGCCTTTAATACAACGAACAGAAAAACCGATGTTTTTTCCACCGGTATAACTTCCAATATCTGCAAAACCGGTCTCGAACATTTTATACCATAAATTTTCTCCGGTTTCTGCGGTTGGAGTCCAATACTGGCCATAAGAACCGATAGCACCTTGCCATGTACCGTTATAATCACGGGCACTTCCGGGTTGGGCAGAAAATCCAAAATCATTGGTCCCGTCCCAATTCACATCATCCTTCAATGCTGTTCCGGAATTATATCCCTGGCCAGTCAGGTAATTCTCTAATACCATCCAGTCATCATATGTTGCAATTTTCCATCCGGTTGGGCAAAGGTTTTCATTCAAAACAGCATAACCATTATATAATGCACCGTAAATATCACCATATGTAGCCTGGTCGTTTTCGTACCAGCAATAAGCAGGACCGGTAACCATTTCCCATTCAGTATTGTCGGTTAACATAAGTATAGAACTGCCGTCATTAAATGAAGTAGTCCTTAGATTGCTGGCCATCCATACCTGGTCTCCTATTTGAACAACATTATACTCATTTCCATCAAAATCGTAAATGGGGTCAAGATTAATTCCTCCACCACCGGTTGTTCCAATTTGCAGGTCAGTCATCTGGAAGTTAATAAAATTGTTTTCAACAACACCGGGATTAACCATAACCTGTATCTGCGCAATTTGTGAAAGATCAATCGGTATCTCAACACTTGGATCGGCCCATGTATCACGTCCATTATACTGGTTCCAAAAATAAGGGTGGTATTTGTTAACATTAGAAGTCATACTAAAATCCCAGACATATTCAATCCATTCTGTTGATGCATCAACTTGAATATTTATAACATTCCCGTTATTATTTCGACCGTTTACATCAGTAAGTGTAAACTGCAAAGTCATCGTATTTTCCGATTTAATTTTTACTTTTATTAAAGGATTGTAATCCATATTAATCAGGTTTCCATAATAGGTATCGTCAGATATACGTGTATTATCTCCTCCATTGTTCTCAGCTTCACCTAATACGAAAGCGAAACTTCCATAAGAATTATCTCCTTCTGTTCTTTTATAGGATATGTTTAAGATGTTTTCTTGTTGATTTAAAGAATATTGAGCATCCCACTGCGCCCAGTTTCCGTATCCACCATTGTCGTAGCTGGTTGCAATAATGCCGTCAATCGTCTGGCTTGCTCCATCAATATTGCCAATTATCCAGTTACTTTCCACATCATACCACGATGTGCCAGAAGGGGTTTCGCTTAAATCGTCTTTTGAAATGTTTATCCAGTCAATATCGCCACCGTATGAGTATACTCTTAATGTATAAAAGCCTTCTGAAAGAAAAACGGAATCTTCAGTAGTGGCAATAGTAAATGTACACCAGTCACCAGTATAGGCAGTATTCACCGCGGTTAAATATGTCTCATCCAGGTAAAAATCAATATAAGCTGTTCCGGCATTTCCATTTGCATAACGTACATTAATTAAATAATTACCTGCCTCCCATACATCAACAAAATAATCAGTATAGCTTGTTCCAAATTCAAGCATATTTATATTAACAGTTTCTTCACATATGCCAACGCCAGCGCGGTACATATCTGCATAATCTTCAGCATCAATTTGTCCGGGAACATATAAATTGCCCCCACTGCCCATATAGCTATTAAATGCAAGATGATTAAAATCCCAGCCACCTTCTAACACATTTAAACGCAAGGTGTGATTTCCAGCCGCTATAAAAATCGGGGCAGGAACAGCATTATTCCACATACCATAAGTATTTGGCAAATACATTGTATCAACAACTCCGCCATCAATAACAATTTCAATTGCGCCATAACCTGGGTTACTGTTTAGGATATTAAAAAACAATAAATACTCAGTTTCTTCGCTGGTATACATTGAATACTCCATCCAGTCGCCGTCATCAATAGATGTTAGATGTTTAAATGTTGCATCTGGGTCAACCCCGCTAGACGAAGAATAATTTAATGCGGGAATAGTATCCTGCGCCTGCAAACGCATACCTGCCAACAGCAGAAAAGATAAGGTAAAGAGTAAAGTAAGTTTTTTCATAATAGTATAATTTAAGTTATTATTTATTTGATAATATTTTAAAATTTTGCTTCAAATTTTACGGTTTGATAAGGAATAAAGTTTATTAACACAACTGATTTTTTTTCACTTTTAATATAATTGCTAAGAAATCAATGTTATAGTTTTTTATTAACTACTTTTAATTATAAATATACAAAAAAATGAATAAACAAGTTCAGCGAAAATCAAGTTTTTTACTATTTTTTTACTTTATAACATTAGTCGAACAAAGATATTAAAAATATATTCAGGTATCTAAAAAAAAAAATAATTTTGATGAATTGAATATTTTGTTACATGAACAACCTAAAAACAAAGATTAATGAAATAATTTCGTATGCGTAGAATTATTAAAACTGAAGTATAAAAAGTGATAGGAAAATTGGTGTAACTAACTAATACAAGATATTGCTTTATTTTGATGCATACGACTATTTGATGGTAAAAATTGATTAGAACTAATAGAATAAGCTCATAAGCATTATTTACTGCCCAGATGAAGACAAAAGGCATTCTGCTTCCAACTTCACTTATCATACTTTAATATTTCCTGATTGCTGTCTTCAGGCTTCTGTTCCCATTATTTTTTTATTTCATTTACTTTGTTATTCTTTAAAATACCTGGTTTGCAAAGCGTTAATATTTTTTTTAATAATAAATAAAAAAAGGAGAAAATAAATTTGCTGGAATAAAAAATTAATAATTACATTTGCACCCTCGTTTTTAACGAAAAGTTCTTATAAGATTTTGGGATAGAAAATTTTGGTTGATCACGAATTTGATTACCAGAATTTTAATATGAGCAAAAAAATATTTTTAAAAATTTTTTAAAAATATTTGTTGAATACAAAAAATAGTAGTTATCTTTGCAGCCGTTTTTCTAAAAAATTACGAAAAAGGGTTTGCGGGGAAACTTAAAAATGAGTAACTTTGACATCCCAAAAAATAAAGGTTGTTCTTTGAAAA
>JAFGOZ010000291.1 GCA_016926235.1 Bacteroidales bacterium
AAAGTATGTTGACCGTGAATGTGGATAAGAAAGTGCTGTAACGGGGTTCTTTATTCATTCCTCCCTCACGATTGTTTCGTGTGCAAGATTCACATTTCCGCTTATTATAACCTGATCTCCCGGCTCGAGTCCTTCCTTCACGGATACCGAGGTACTGTTCTCGAACTCCACCGTTACGTATTTCCAGATGGCGAGGGAGTCCTGCCTAACAAATATCACATCCCGTCCCTGTCTGATAACAAGGGCTTCCTTTGGGACAACCAGTCTGCCTGGGACAGGTTTACGGATTACCACCCTTACGTTCATTCCGTCGATAAGCCGGCCGTTATTAGGGAATCCGGCTTTCACCTTTATCATTCCCGTCTCATCAACCTGAGGATTGATCTGTGTAATCCTTCCCGTTATCATTGTGCTGTCGTTAATGAACGGGATAATCCCGACAGGCATTCCTCTGCTGATAAAACCATATTCGGATTCAATTACAGGGAATTCGACCTCCATTGTTGCATCCTGGATTACTGTACAGAGGTTTTTATAATCCTGACTGGGATTCCACTGCAGAGCTTCAAGGTTGGCGACAGTACCGTTTATCGGTGAATGGATCCGGGTATTGTTATAATTGTACTCGGCGAGTCTGAGGGCTGTTAAGGCATCATCAAGTCCGCTTCTTATTCTTGAAGTTTTGATCTTTTCGGGAGCAATACCTGTAGTATCGAAGGTAAGGTACTTACTGTAGAGATCATCTTTAAAGTTAATCTCAGCTTTTTCAAGTGTTTGCCTGGCACTTTCCAGCTGTGATTTATATTCAAAGTCATCAATTACGGCCAGCAGGTCTCCTGTTTTGACCTTCTGTCCATTGCGTATTAGAAGCTCCTTAATTATTCCGTTTACTTTGAACGGGACCACTGCCTTTTCGGTCGAAAATGCCTTGCCATTACTTACAAGCTCGTGGTAGAAGGTTGATGGTTCAAGTTTGACCGTTTTTACAAGTACTGCTTCGGGACGAGAGGACCGGCGTGCCATCTCTTCTAGGTTTTCGGTGGTTTTAGTTTTGCAGGAGAAAAATAATACCAGGATTACCAGGAATATTAAGAAGCATTTGACCTTCATTTTACCGGACTAGTAAAAAGGTTATTAATTGTGTCGTTTAAATTTATGAAAGATTTTTATAATAGAAGAACTTAAGGAATGTCCTTTAATATATCTGTTCTATATTGTTATAAACCAATATTTTATTATTGATTGAATTTAAGTATAATAAGTAGTTATCAGGAAATTAATTTGAAATCTTTTTTGTTTTATCAAAATCAAATTTTAATATTCTATTTAGTCGATCCTTAAAAAATCTGGTTTAACAATAATTTGCCAGGACTTGGTAATTCCTGACCAATCTTTCGATAAGTTCATTTAAGACACAGATAACAGATTCACGGATTTTCCGTAACATCTTCATCATATTGAATGCTGCACCAGCCAAAAGAGTGTTAATCATATCACCTTCAATACCTTTGAGGTAATTTCTCAGCATCCGGTGATCTTGTTTTAAATGTCCGATAATTGGTTCTATTGATGCTCTTCTTCGGAATCGCTCCCTGTCTCTGGCTTTCTGGTAAGCGGTTTTCCCTATTCCTGACCCAGGTATTTTTATGTTGACCCCCAGAATGCTTTTCCTTCCCTTGCAGCCTCTGTCAACCAGTGCTGTTTCAGGTAACTGTCCCAGAAGATCTTCAACCTGTGCAAGCTGAGGTTCAATAGCATGTCCGTCGTAAATGTTCTCTTCAAATGCCATTGCACCAACAACTATTCCGCTTTTTTTCGTTATGGCAAAACTGCTTTTGTTCCCAAACTCATACTTCTTATGTTCCTTTCCTTTTGGGATGCATTTTACTTCCGGGGAATGAAAACTGTATATTTTATTTTTGTCATCTCTTCTTTGTCCAAGCACCAGTAGGTATAACCAGAGCCTCTCATCATAATAGCTCAAGCGATCTATGTCATCAAGTTTGCGTTCGACATCCCTTACCAGCCGTCCGGCTATTGTCTTAAGCTTCCGGGCTGCAGCATTAGCCTTTTTCTTTCTTTTTGGGTGTTCCCTGAACCGCTGGTCTATCATTAATTGTTTTACTATTCTTGTATAACGCTGTCTTAACTTTATGTTCTCTTTCTCAGATATTTTGATGCATCCTTCTATAATTTTTTTATGAAGTTTGGAATCGGTGGGGAATGTAATATTCTTCTCCTGTACGGTTGTATCAATCAATACTTCTTTTTCATGGACCTCTTTGGAATCAAACAAACTTATACTGAGCTTTAATATTTTCTGTGCTCCCTCTTCTCCAATGCGTTTACGAAAATGTACAAAATCACTCGGATCATATGGCTCGTTATATTGGAAGTAAGTCTCTCCGCAGAAGTATTGCCAATAAGGATTTTCAATCCAGCGTGCAACAAATGTTTCATCTCCAAGATTATACATCTGCTTCAGCAACAGTAGCCCAACTATCGTCCTGATTGGGATTGAGGGCCGGCCGACTTTCCCATACAACGGTGCAAAATCCTCTTCCAGGCTTTTCCAGTCAATCCTCTTTTCCAACAGACAAAGTTCGTGCTCAGGATGTATAAAACTCGTAAGTACTGTTTTGAACATCTCAAGCTGTGGCTGAACTGGTAATTTCTTCATCATAATTTCCGGAGTTTTGATCGAATTTAATCAAAATCCAATCAAAAATCAATACCTCAAAGAACACAACTTATTAACAAACAGAATATTATCTGTTTATAAGGATCAACTAAATTAAATATTTTGCTTCTTAAGCCAATTCCTTATGATTCTGAAAGTCCTGCCACACTCATAAAACCTGTAACATGAATTTTTACCATTCTATTTTACTATTCAGTGGTTTTATAAGCCGGAATATCAATCTGCTGTTGTCAGTTATTATATCTGCAGTTCCTGTCATCTCATTTATAAAGTCCAGCCTAATGTCATAAGAAGATTTTAAGCCGTTGATCAAATCAATCTCTGCTATATAAACATCCCCTGCTGGGACAAGTGATAGTGTGCTGATTTTACCTTTTAACATTCCGAATTCCATGTAAGGAAATCCTGACAGCTTAATATTGACTTCCTGTCCGACTCTTACCCTTCCAAGACCTGATCCCGGAACATTTGCCCTTACAATTATCCTGCTTTTATCTTCCGGAATAACCGTGGCAAGAATCTCTCCTGCTTTGATAACCTGATTCTCATTCCAGAAGGCTGTAAACGTAACTTTACCTCTTACCGGACTTTCAATCAGATACTTTTCCTTCCATTGCTCTAATGCCAGATTCAACATCTGCAAGGCGTCATCCAGATCAAGGTTATACTGATGAAGTTCTTTGTTAAGCTGCACCTGCAGATCAAGACGTGTTTCCCGGAGTCTTAATGTCGAAGTCTCGTTATTTTTAATTGAAGCTTTAAGCGAACTGTGTGAAGATTGCTTCTGTATCAACGCCTGTTTCGATCCTTCAAATTCACTTAATGTAACTGAGTGCAAGTTACCGACGAAAAGTAAAGAATCCCGTTTAAAGCTCTTTGTTGCAAGAAGGAGATCTTCTTCGGATAATCTCTTTTGAATTAAAAGTTCTTTTGTATATTCTCCCTGTTTTTTTATCTGCTCTTCAAGTAGGCTCAGCTTCGATGGTATATATGCCTGTGTTAGATATTCCCTGAATTGTTGAAAAAGTGTAATAAAACGCGAATAGCTGCCCTGAATCTCTCCAAGCTCAAGGTTTATCGGTGGATTATACCTGTTGATTTCCTTTTGCCATTCGGGATTATTCCAAAGAGTATCCAAAAAGGCTGCCAGTATCATAATGTCTTCAAAACGCGCTGTATTTTCAATTAAGGCAACGGGTTGTTTTTTTACAACATCTTCCTCGTTACTTACAATCAGTCTTTCTATTTTTCCTCCCGATTTTGCAATAAGTGATGCTGGGGAATTATAAGTAGTAATTGTTACCGGTGCAGTAACTAGATTAGGGTAATTAATAAACCAGGTAATACCTAAAATTGTTAGAATAATCCCAAAAAATATGAACAGTCCCCATTTAAGGATACTCCCCGGAATTTCGGACATCACTTCCTGCAGTTCCGGGCTTCTTATCTCTTGTTTGTTGATTTCAGGCATAATTAATTTATTTTTTTTTTGCTCAGGGCTCAGGGCTCAGGGCTCAAGGCTCAAGGTTATCTAATTTCTTGCTCTGTGCTCTCAGCATTTAGCTTCCCAGCTCCAGCTGATCCTTCACCAGATTAAAGTATGCTCCCTTCTTTTCCACAAGCTCTTTATGCGTTCCTTTTTCAGCTATTTCTCCTTTTTCGAGAACCACAATCTGATCGGCATTCTTCACCGTACTGAGCCTGTGAGCCACTATTACAACTGTTTTTCCTCTGAAAAATGTTCCCAGATTATCCATTATCGTTTTTTCATTGGTCGCATCCAGGGCATTTGTGGCTTCATCGAAAAAGATAAAGTCAGGTTCTTTATAAACAGCCCTGGCGATAAGTAATCTTTGTTTCTGGCCTGTGCTAAGTCCCTGGCCATCATTCCCGATCCTTGTATTGTAACCGAGCGGAAGGCTATGTATGTATTCCTTAATATTTGCTGTTTCTGCTGCTCTGTCGATCTTTTCTTTATCGGGGGTATCATCAACAAGACCTATATTGCCAGCAATGGAATCTGCGAAAATATAGCCCTCCTGCATTACAACGCCGCACCTTTTTCTCCATTCCGACTGGCTAAATCTATTCAACGGAGTGCCGTTTAACGATATCTCTCCTTTCGCTGGTTCGTAGAATCCAAGCATCAGTTTTATAAGTGTTGTCTTGCCGCTGCCGCTTATGCCAACTATTGCTGTGATCTTTTGAGCAGGAATAGTTAGTGAAACATTGTTGAGTACTTTTTCGGAATGAGGTCCTTCATATTGAAAAAGCAGGTTCTTTATTTCAATATCCTTCTCTGTAGGGATTTCTCTTATCTTATCATCTTCAGGTTTTTCCTCATCTTCCTTATTATGTATTTCTCCGAGACGTTCGAGACTTATCCTTGCATCCTGCGCTGCCTGGGTAAAACCAATGAACTGCTGGATCGGAGCATTGAGCTGGCCGATTATATACTGGATAGCCATCATCATTCCAAGTGTCATCTGGCCTTCTATTACAGCTTTTGCTGAAAGGAAGGAGATAAAGATATCCTTGGTCTGGTTTATCAGCACGGCTCCCAGCTGCTGGTTCTGGTTAAGCATCATGCTTTTCAGGCTTACCTTGAAAAGCTTGATCTGTATCCTCTCCCAGTCCCATCTTTTTTGTTTCTCACAGCTGTTAAGCTTTATCTCCTGCATTCCGGTTACAAGCTGAACGATGTTGCTCTGGTTGGCAGCGCTCTGCTGAAAGCGTTTGTAATCGAGTTCTCTTCTGCGTTTCAGGAAAAGTACCACCCATCCGATGTACAAAGCACTGCCGAGTATGAAGATGCCAAGGATTCCAAGGTTATATGTTGCCATAATTATAGTGTACATAACCAGGGTAATAACAGCGAAAATGATGCTTATCAGGGAATCTGTGAGAAAAGTCCTGATCCTGTTATGATCTCCTATTCTCTGCATGATATCACCGACAAGCTTGACATCAAAGAAAGAGATCGGGAGTTTCATCAGCTTGATAAGGAAATCGGAGATAAGTGATATGCTTACCCTGCTTGTAACATGAAGGCTTATCCAGTTTCGCAGGAGCCCGTTTGCAGTCTGGCTCAGCGTAAGTATAAGTTGTGCTACAAGAACCATGACCACAAATGAAATATTACTGTTTCCAATACCGGTATCGACAAGCGACTGAGTGAGGAATGGGAATATAAGGCTTATTATGCTGGCTGTGAGCATGCCAAGCATAAGTTGGAAGATATACTTTGTATATGGATGGATATAGTTTAGCAGGTATAAGAAAGTCAGCTTACTTTTTTCTTCATCCTCCTGCTTATAAAATTCAGGAGTTGGTTCAAGCAATAAAGCAATTCCCTCATCCACACCATTGTTTTTAGTGATAAACCAGCATTTACAGAACTCCCTTTCGGAATATGTAAGAAGACCGGCAGCAGGATCTGCAACATACACCTCATCCCCGGCCCTTCTCCTGGAGGAGAAGAGAGTAGACCACCTTGACCTGGAATTTTGCTCTGCGCTCTGAGCTCTGTGCTCTGAGCTATTTGCCCCAAGGTCCCTGCACGATGCTCCCTGCCATTTGCCCCTTGTTCTCCGCTTCTTAATCTTGTACACTACCACAAAATGCCTTTGGTTCCAATGAACTATACATGGAAGAGGCACTTCATCTCTGAGTTGTTCCCAGGTAAGGCGATAACCCCGGGTGCGGAAGCCGATGCTTTCCGCGGCATCGCTGATACCATGCATCGAGACACCTGATTTTGTTATGAATGATTTGGAACGAAGCGATTGTAAGGTGTAGGATCTTCCATACTGCTTCGCCACCATCTGCAGACAGGTGGGTCCACAGTCCATGGAGTCGAGTTGCTTATAGAATGCAAACTTCATTTTTATATAAAAAGAGTGTCGTTAACAAAGCAATTATTCTCGTTCTCTGTTCCCTGTTTCACCCACCGAATCCGCTTCCCGAAAATAATTATCGGGATGGTGGAGAAGGTGGGAGCACTGTGCCCTTTGTTTTTTACCGAAGGCACGAAGAGCCGCAATCAATCAAGTCGAGCTGCTTGAAAAGAGGAAATTCTGGCATGACTCTTACTTTTTCAGTCTTACCAGCATAAGAATTGGATTATCAATCTCTTTCAGACTATTTGCAAGTTTTTCAAGCTCTTTTTTCTTTTCAGGGGATCTTACCTCAGCTTTAATAAAATCCATACTTGCTACATGATCTTTTAGTTGTTTAGCTTCAATCCACATTACGAGGGTTGAATCATTAACTTGTTTTATTGGATAAAATCTTGGTCCGGCATCAATGTCATTATAGAGTCCAGATGTAAACAAAGGATTGTCAGTATCAGTAGGCTTGCAAAATATCAAATCATTAGTTTGCTTATTATAAAGACCCAAGGCGTGTGTTGTATTAAAATTTAGGGATATCCCATCCATGACTGTTCTAGATGTTCTACGTTTAGCTGGGAAATATTTATTAAAATTACAATCCAAAAGAATGAATGCTGAAGATTGAAATACATTTTCTATCCAAATATAATTATTCAACTTTGATACATAACTTTGAAGATCTTCGTCTCCTTGCAAAAACTGTTGGGCATACTTGCCGAAATCAAATTTATAAAGTGGCTTAAGCTGATAATCTTTTGTCAAATAGAATAAAGTGTCATTGCAGCGTTCTTTAAAAAAAATATTATCTTGAAACTGGAAAATAGAAGCTTCACTTTCATCTGGACCTGCGAGGGGTTTTAAACGATGTAAATAAATATAATTCTTATAACTTTTTTTAATATTTCCATTAATGTCAAAAATTGTTGCTTTTTGTTTTTCTTGACCAGACATTCTATTTATTTTCCCAAAGAATAGGGAATCGTCCATAATAAACCAACTACTAATGTATTCATTATTAATTAGAAATCTACTGTTGTGTTTTATTATGAAAGACCCATTTTTGTTGTAGATATTTAAATCGTAAAGGCTCTGAATATAGATATTATCATCATGAATATGCAGGTTTGTAATCGTCTTATATTCGCCTGGGCCATTGCCTCTTTGACCTATTGTTGATATGTAAACGCCATTTATGTCATAAATTAGACAATTCCTAAAGTCACTAACAACTATATACTTATCAGATATGTCATATCTGAATGCACCACTTAATTCACGACCTTCAACTTTTTCCAATATTATATACCAGCAATTACTTGCAAATTGACTAAGATCTACTGGTTTCATATTTTCGATATTAGCCTGAATATCAATAGTTACTATTGAATTTTTCGCTTTAAAATCTTGCGAACAAGATTGTATAAAAAAGGTAGACAAAAAAGAAAATGCAATACAAAACTTTCTTAACATAATTCTGGTGGTGTTTTAAATCAAAGGTACTCATTTAACAAAATAAATCCCAACTATATCTAAACTTATCAAAATGGGATTGAATATCATAAGCTATTGATATATAGCTAACTAAGTTTGAATTTACAAAGAATAGATTAAGAATCCAATCCCATTTAAGGACTTTATTAGATCATATTTGCTATTGAATAAAAATAATATCTTCAATTAATCATATAAGTAAATGATTAAAGTAGAGATTTATTCTTGTTTAGGTAGATGATATGAATATGGTGAAAACATATTCAGTTAAATACTCTCCCCTAGGTAAAAATTAAATTACCAGCATCTGCAATATGCGCCCATTGGATTATATGTTTGATTGCACTCATCTTCTGCCTGTACGGGGCTTGGAAAATCACCGGTTGGCCCACAAAAAGTACCTCCACCCTCCCAAAAAACACAACACATAAATTGTTCACCTCCCTTAAGAAGTTTGAGTTCATCAGCGCATATAATTCTTTCAGAATTTATCTGTAAAATACTTAGTCTTTTCATAAAACGTACATTTTTGATCAGAAAAATAATTCTTTGGTTCCCTGATTTATCATTTCACAGGTCGTAACCGGAGTCACGGAAAAATACTATCTTCGCATGTATACACCTCCTTTCTGTTAAGGAAAGGTCCGGGCAGGGGCTGGTTGCTCAGAGCGTAGAGCTCAGAGCACAGGGCAAAACCCCTGCCCTTCTCTTTCAAATTCACTACAAATGAGTCCTTTAATTTCAAAAAACTGAGTAATTGTTATTTAATTAACAGTACTTGCCTTACTGCTTTTTTCCACTCTTTTGTCAATAATATCCCTGAAATACCTTATATCATCAATTTCATATTGAGACGGAAGCTTGTAACCATTTATAAAGAAGGTCGGCGTTCCCATAACATTACACTCTTTGAAAAGTCGTCCGTTCTCTTTATTTACTTCACCTGAAATATCAGTATCTTCAGGTATACAAAGGCTTTCTGTAATCTTAGTTCTGGAATAAGGATCAGTGCTAAACCATTGCTCAAGTAATTTTAATGAACCGGCGCTATTACCTTGCCTGTTATAATTATACAAGGTGTTCAGCATCTTATTGTCAGATGTCATCAGCATAAGGTTTATAAGTAAATCTTCCTTATCGTTGAGCATGTTCCGGATTTTCTCATAAGCCCTTGCGCAGTGAGAACAATGAAGGCTCAGGAACGCTGTAATTTTGACAGAAGAGTTACTGTTCCCGAAAATCAGACTGTTTTCCGAAGTAGGAATAACATAATGAGGCTGATTCATCAGAAGCATCTTAAGGATGTCAGGATTTTTCTTAAACCCTAGATATTTATAATAATGCATTTCATCTGATAGCTGCTCCCTCCGTAATAATATAAACAGGGTGTAAACTATTGTAATTACTAGTAAAGTAAGTACAAGCTTTGTAAAAGAATCAAAAGAAAAGGTCAGCTGTGATAATTGAGGCAACAATAAAATAAATTCTGTAATAAGTATTAGTTGAACTCCTAGACACATGAGACACCATTTCTTCAAAACAAATCCCTGGTAATATATCGAGAATATGGGATACGGTACTGAAAGGGCGGCAAGTATTGCCATTAAAGAAAGTCCTTCTCCTGCGGGGGATTGCAGAAGAAAGAGAAAACTACCTGTAAAGTATACGAATCCTGCATCCGCCCAGCCAAACCATCCAAACACTTTTGATGCTTTATCATGCAACACTGTGTTACAATTGGTGGCTTTATTCAGATGACACAACTTGTCGGTCAAAGATAAATGCACCTCGAATTCATACAGTATAAGGAGAACAGATAGAATTATTCCTGCACTTTTTGTAATAATTAAAGCCGGAATAACCTTTCCGGGAATCTCCGCTTCGGAAATAAAATGGTCAGCAACTGAATAAATAATCATAAGCAATATTGCTGATAAGATCAATGGCAATATTGATTTGCTGATCAGTTCATTCTTCCATTTGGCAGGAAAATCTTTTTCACCTGAGTGTTCATCAGGATTAAGCAATATTACGGCTCCGGAACAACTCTCAAGAAACTCTTTTTTCAAAAACTTCCTTTTTATATTGTATGATGTATAGCATATTACGAATTCATCTTCAATATCCGTCACAAATCCTATCTGCCCTCCTCCTTTGTCGAAATGCACTATATATGGCGCTTCCAGGTTATTTAATTCATCAATATCATATTTCAGGGGATAATGTTCAATTTTCCATTCATTAAGCGTGTCACAGATACTCTTAAAAGTAGGATAATCAGGATGTGACCTGAGAACTTCCTTTACAGAACTTTTTATAACACGTATTCTTAAATGTTTAATAGCGCGCTGGATAATGCCTACTGTATTATCTTCTTTCGCTCTTTTCATATTCGGTTACTGTGTTTTTCCGGTTTATTATTGTATGAAATATGTTATACATCTCTTTTGCCATTCTTGATGCAGTATAATTTTCGTCAAAGCTCCTGTATGAGTTTTCCGCTAATCTGGTTCTTAAGTCTTTGTCTGCAGCCAGTGTAAGGATAGCATCTGATAATTCTTCACAATTGAAAGAAATATCTCCCTCACTGCTTATGATGGGATTGATAAACAGGCACTTATCATCTGAAAGTAATTCATCCAGTCCGTTTGTCCGTGATAAAATAAGCGGTATATGGTTCGCCATCATCTCAAGTACAGTGTATGGGCAGTGGTCATAGACTGATGGAGAAATACCTATATCAGCTATTTTATAAAATGATGTGACAGTTTCTTTAGGTAAGAATCCTGTATAGGTTACTTTACCAAAAAAGGATTGGATCTTTTTCTGGCAGTCCTGTATACTACCCTGGCCCATTAATACCAATCTCAGATTCTTATTCTTTTTACACGCTTCTTCGAATGCTTCCATGAGAAAAAATATTCCTTTACATGGATCGATCCTACCCGAAAACAGAATGATTATTTCATTCTCTTCAAATCCATACTTCCTTTTTATTTGAATCTTTTCCGCTTTTGAAATGAAATCGTACTTATTATGATTGAGGCCGTTTTTTATTACAGATATTTTATCCTGCCGAATACTATATTCATTAATCAGAAATTCTTTCATGTACCGGGTTACCGAAACTATATGGTCTGATTGTCTGTACATTTCCCTTTCCTGAGATAAAATATACTCTTTGCTATTAGTTGGATTATCGATATTAAGTTTTGTAAAGTGTAGCCAGTTACCCTCGAATAATCGCTGCCATAGGGCAAGATGGACAATACTTATTATAGGAAAATCAAGAAACTTTTTTATTTTTTGAATAATATGAAAGTCGTCTATTATGTTGAATTGAAAAATTTTATGTCCTTTCTTTGGAATAATGTCAGTTATCAACTTTGTTATAGAAGCAGCATACTTCTTATCACACCTATTATTTTGATTTATTGGTAATATGGATGCTGGAATATTGATCTCGATAAATCTTTCAGATATTGTTTTTATTGAAAACTCCTTTATATCAATAGAATAATATTTAATAAGAAATATATTAATTTCAGGAAACCTTAAAAGTGCTTGAGTCAGTTCATGGATATATGTTCCAATACCGTATTGCATCCCACGGGCGTTTGACATGAAGATGAACAGAGAAATATTATTTAATTGGTTATCGTCTGCCATACCTGCATGTATTTACTAACTCCCTCCGGTTCTGTATTTCAGTTTTTTTATCAGCATACCAGCTTGTCCTGCCCCTTGGATGCCATAAATGAAATAATGGTCCGTCCGCAAAATGAACAGTCTGATGCAAAATCTCCATCCTCTTAACTCTCTCAAAGTCTTCCGGGCCCCAGCCCAGAAAGTTTTTATTCTCACCTCCTGATTTAAGGTATTGTCCGCGGTTGGCCAAAAAAGCTCCGCCGGTTGAATAATAGCCATACATCAGAGGTAAAGCAGGTAAAAACTTCTTAAGTAGTTCAACCTGCTTTGTTTTTCTAAAGCATTCACTAAGGACTGGATCACAGGCCAAAGCCCTTCTGTCGTAAGGAATGTTCATAACCGTTTCACCTTTTCGTAGTACAATTACAGATTCAACTATCTGTTCAGGAGGGATTATTACATCAGCATCCCAGACTGCTATAAATTGAGTATTTGCCATTTCGATCAGCCTGTTGATATAACAGGTCTTATGAAAGTAGTTTTTCGTGTCTTCTACAAAATCATATCGAAAATTGCCCGTTTTGAACTCAGGATAATATTTCCTGGATTCATCGCCCTCAACAACTAGAAACACTGTATAAAAATGATCTAAAATGAAATTTATAACTGTATCAGCATTTTCTTTCCTTTGTTCAGAATCAATTCGCAGGGGCATAAGAAATGTAAAATCTGATAAATCAGTCTTGCAGTTTTGCTGTCTTGCTGTTTTACAGTTTGTTACGTTCTCTCCTGTATTATGATTTGACTTCAAAATCACTTTCACAAACATTAACTGATTTATAGTTTTACTTTACCTTATGCATTTTACATTGTTTACTCTGAGCTCTGCTTCGCCCACCGAAGCTTTAGCGAAAGTGGAAGCTCTGAGCCCTTAGCTCTGTGCCCTCTGCTCTGCGCTTTAAGCAATCCCAATCCCAAACCTGCAAGTCCTGTTAGTCCCATGTTTTCTGAGGTCAGTCTGTCCAGCACGGATTTCCAGTTGGTTTCTGTGTCAATAATTTCAAACAAGGACTCAAATTGTGACTCCCGGAAGTTATGGTGAGCATAATATGGATTATAAATAATTCCCTGCCATGTATTCTTAATAAAATATGAAATCATTTTCGCCGGTACCAGTTCCTTATTGTCCTTACTATTCTGAGAATTTTCAATAATCTCCTTTAATGATCCATTTGATAAAGCGTAATTAGCCTCTTCCTTTATATTCTCAGTAAGTTTTGCCAATAGCCTCAAGCCGGCTCTGTCTTCAGAAGCATCAACTATCGGTTCAATATGATCTGGAAGTGTTTTGAGTAGTTTATCAACCTTGAATGGGAAAACATTTAGTTTTTTGATCTCTAATAGGAACCAGATAAAAGAATTGATACAATCAATACCCAATGATTCTATATTTAACCTTGTATATGTTTTTTGTTCAAGGATTCTCTCACACTCGTCGGTCAGGAAAATCAGGTGATACTTTTTTATTAGTGTGTTGAGGTCGTCATCATCAATTTTATGACCCAGGATCCTTGAAATATAATAAAAACCATAGCCGAACAGGTCATTCCCTTTGCTTATTAGAATAGGGCTGTTAATTCTATGCCGATATATTTCGTTATCAAGATATATTAAAGCTTCATCAGTATCAGCCTCAACAAATTTGTTATTAACGAGGTATTCAATTCCCCAGCCAATACCGGTTAGTCCGTTTTCAAAATTAACAGGAGTGGATGTATTTATATCCTCATATATTTCATCGATCAGTTCATCTGCATAATCCTTATAGATCTTTTTCGTTGTATATTTTGCATAATGATAGAAGAAAATGGCAATTCCCATTTTGCCATTCAATAATCCCGGATTATCGATGAAACTTGCATTTAATAACAGGACATTGGCAATGCGCAGTAATCGATCTTCAATTCTTTCGACTAATGATAAATCTATGTCAGTCCCACTCATTTTTTAAAATTGACTATCACATCAAAGACAGAGTCTGATAGTAAATTTCGGCAATTTCAGGGACACAATCATTAGAAAAAAGTTGACAAAAGTTGACAAAAGTTGACAAAACTGGACAAAAGTTGACAGTTAGGATTTTTTTAAGTTTGTTGGGAATCCAAAAGTCCTGTAAATAATCGTAAGGTGATAAGGATCAATAAGACCGGACGGGATATTAAGCCTAGCTTTCTTAAACCAACGGCTTAGAGTCCTTCTTGAAATGCCGTATTCTTCGGCAATTTCATTACGTAATTTAGCCTTAAGAATAAGTGAATCAAGATTTATGTCATTAATCATTGACTAAACTATAATAATTCAGACTTTTACACTAAAATATCAGACATTCACTTTAAGATTAATCAAAGATAGAAAAATCATATTATAACTCTAGCCTGATTAATTCATAAACTTAAAATAACAGATAAAAATTAACTTTTTGCTCTCTTATTATTCTGACTGGTACCGTAATTTATTTTTACAGGAATGATTTTCCCCGTCTTTTAATGGATTCTGTACTTATTCTTTC
>JAFGOZ010000292.1 GCA_016926235.1 Bacteroidales bacterium
GTATAGTTATGAGCTGTTTTCTGTTTACCATGTGCATATAGTGAAATAAGCTTTACAAAGATCGCATCAGCATTTTTTGCATTTTTTATGGCCTGCCGAACTCTTTCACCACTTCCCTTCATGAACTCTTCATCTGCATCTATCTGGAAAATCCAGTCACCTGAAGCATATTGGAGAGCCTGATTCCTGGCCTTACAGAAACTGTTTTCCCATGTGTGAAAATAGACTTTATCAGTGTATTTCTTTGCTATTGCTACCGTATTGTCCGTGGAACCGGTATCTACAATAATGATCTCGTCAGCAATATCCTTAACATTTTTAAGGCAATTCTCCAGAAACCTCTCTTCATCCTTTACAATCAGGCATACAGATATTGTAACACTATGATTAGATTCTTTTCTCTTAACCTTCTGCTTTTTAGATTTTTTTTCACTTTTCTTTGACATTTATTATTTTTTATAAAAAAATTATTTAGTTAGCGTTAGATAAAAATATTTTTCCAGTAAAGTATTTCATACTTCTGGAGAGTAAGTCTCAAAGCTTTAAGATGGAAATTGAGAATAGCGGAATTGCCTGCTGCCAGATACAACTCTTTATCTGGCAATCTGATGTGATGTATGGCATTATGTCAACCTCACAATGTCCCATTTCAGAAGATAGTATTTTGAGGAAGATCTGTTTATTTTTTCAGTAAAACACCTGGAATATGCCAAGTTAGAAGTCCAATATAAAATCTATTGCAGCCTTTAGATTTGGTTTAATATAATCGGCAAAATCCGTATCAATATTGTTATTTACCAGGATTGATTTACATCCCGCATTTTTTCCTGCGATAACGTCGACCCGGCTATCACCAATCATCCAGGATTGTTTCAAGTCAATATTAATATCTTTTTGAGCAGAAAATAACATGCCAGGCTTTGGTTTTCTGCATTCACAATCAATTTTTAAACGCTCAACTTCACCATCAAAGCCTTTTTCAGGATGATGATGGCAGTAATAAATTGCATCCAGGTAAGTGCCTTTTTCGCCTAAAAGAGTTTCCATTTTTTTATGAATCTCACTCAAGCCCTCTTCTGTTAACCAACCTTTTGCAATAACAGGTTGATTTGTTATCAAGACAGCTAAATACTCACTTTGATTTATTGATTTTATACTTTCATAAACTCCTGGCAACAACTCAAAATCTTCAATTTTAGACAGGTTGCCAACATCTTTGTTTATAACGCCATCTCTGTCTATAAAAATCGTTTTTTGAGGAAACTTTTTATTGAATCGGGAAATCTTGCCACTTTGATAATCTTCAATAACTCTCTGCAGTCTGTCTAACGTTCCCATATCCTTTATATATTCATGTGTTTTGTATGCCCTGAGATATTCACCATTTTTAACAACTTTCGGTAACACATCTTTTCCAAAATCCTGTTTTTTATTTTCGTTGATAAATTTGAATATTTCTGGAGAAAAAATGTAAACTGCCGCATTTACAATATTACTGTAAAATATGCCGGGCATATGAGGTTTTGTTAAAAAATTTATGACTTTATCTCCCTTTACTTCTATTAAATCGCTATCGTACGGGTGGTCATTAGGATGAGTTAAAATTGAACCAATAGAGTTGCTTTTTTTATTATCAAAATCAATAAACGATTTTATGTCAAAATTCATCATTATGTCAGCATAAAACACCATAAATCTTTCTTTCAGCAAGTCCTTTATAAGATTAAAGCACCCTGCTGTTCCCAGGGGTATTTCTTCGATTACATGTTGAATGCTTACCCCAAAATTTCTACCATCACCGAAGTAATCGACAATTTTTTCCGAAAGATATCCTGAAATTATTATTATATCAGTAATCCCGTATGACTTTGCTAAATTGACCTGGTGTTCTAAAATGGGGATACCTCCGATTTTACACATCGGCTTCGGAATATCGGTTAAACCAAGTCTTGTTCCTTTTCCACCTGCTATTATGACAAGTTTCATTTATACTGCTCTAAAATTTTCTTTACAGACAGTTTAACAGCTTCATCGGAAGTCATTCTGGCTTTAAACCCAAGTTTATGTAATTTTTCCAGTTTATAATTAAACTCGGGGACATCTCCAATCCAGCCTCTCTCACCTCCGGTATATTTTATTTCCGCATCAAGCCCCATTGCATTAATAACATCTTTCGCAATTTGACTGACTCTTGTTCGTGTTTCAACGCCTACATTATAAATATTAATTTGTTCTGCAGCATTTTCAAAAATAAAAAATATCGCATCAACTAAATCTTTTATATAAAGATATGGTTTATATTGGTTTCCGTCACCTAAAACTTCAAGAAGATGAGGATTAGAACGAAGTTTATTAATAAAATCAAAAATTATACCGTGAGTTGCTCTTTCCCCGATGACATTTGGAAAACGCACTACCCAGGTTTGAATTCCATAATTTTCACAAAAACTGTAAATAAACGCTTCTGATGCAAGTTTTGAAGCACCATAATGTGAAACAGGAATGAGAGGCCCAAAATCTTCTGAAAGCGGTTGGATTGTATCTCCGTAAATAGCTGAAGTTGATGCAAATACAAGCTTTCTTACTTCGTATAATTTCATTGCATTTAATATACTGTAAGTAGTATTAAATGTGTTATTTAAATCTATTTCAGGTGATTGAAAACTTTGGGAAATATCAGAATTGGCTGCTAAATGAAAAATACAATCAAATTTTTCTGACTCAAAAAGATCATTTAATTTAACGGTATTGTTTACATTTTCTTTGATAAACTTAAAGTCTTTATTACTGAAATGTTGAGAAATATTATCTTCTTTACCCAAAGTAAGATTATCTATTGCTACAACCTGCATACTCTGACTTAAAAGTCTATCAACTACATGACTTCCAATAAAACCGGCTCCACCTGTTACAAGCACTTTCAAATTTAATTTCCTCCTGAATTGATTTTATCATGTCTTCCTTAATTCGTTTTCCCGCGTTACCATCAAAATTCGGAATGAATTCTTTAATAGCTCTTAATCGTTCCTCTTTTTTGGGATCTTCGGCTTTTCTTATAAGCTCTAGAAAGTTTAGCATATCATCACAACCGGTTCCTTGATAGTAGGAGTTTACAAGATTCAAAGCAACCTCTGTTAATGGCTCGATACAGTCAGAATTATGCATATATAATATAGGTTTTTTATTAACTGCAGCCTCAATCATAACGGCCGAACGATCCACTATTACGGCATCAACTCCTAATATAACCGGCCTGTAATCATCTTCATAATAGGTACATAAATTTTCTATTGAATTAAGTTTGTCTTTTAACTTATTTACATGTTTTGCGGTATAAATACTTTTTTCTGTGATCTGGCTAAAAAATTTTGGATGTGGCATAAATACAAAAAATAAATCAGAATATGCGTCTATTTGGTTAATAAATTTTTCATATTCTTCGAAATATGGCGTTATAAAGCGCATATTTTTCCGAAGAACAACATGATTCTCAAGTAAAGTGGGGAAATGCACTTTCCATAATACGATTTTGCGACCCTTGGCTTTTTGTTTTATATCTGCAGGGAAGGGAAATTTTTCCTTATGAAAAAGTCCGTCAAATTTAGGATGTCCGGTAACTTTTACGGTGTTTTCAATGTCTTTCCTTAACGAATATTTCAAGAAATCCTGTTTAATCAAATCAGAATATGTATAAATTCGCCAGGCTGAACCGGGAACTCCTTTGACAAAATGAAGAATCCTTGACCCTTCTCTGTCCGAAATTTCTATTCCGTAGGATATATAAATAATCCTAATACCTTGAACTTTCAGGGTTCGCGAATGAAAATCTTTTTGCCTGTGGGAACCATCATATGGAGATTGCAGGACAATAATATGAGGCTTCTGGTTATTGAAATCATAATCTTCTAAATTAACATAATTAATATTTTTTGATTTTAAAAAATCGACTGCGGTTTCGGTTTGGTCAAATTCACCCACTTTTATATCATAGTAAACCATCGTAACATTCAGTCGTTCATCTTTTAAACATTCTTCCCAAAAAGACTCCCAGGAAGGCCAAAACGATGCAATCTGGAAAAGGAAAACTACATTTATCTTTTCACCTTTTTTAAGCTTAACTTTGTTAATCTCAAATAATATATTATCAAATTTTCTCTTTATTTGAGATTTTATGGACTTGTATAATTTGAAATTATTAACCATTTTGTACCTTATTTATGTAAATATTCGTTTAAAATTCGCATGGTCACATGTACCAATATCATGTGAATATCTTCCGATATCTGCATATCGTCAACATTGGCATTAACAGAATATTGAGCCAGGTTTTTAAGAATCCCCCCTTTGTAGCCGGTAACTCCAACTGTAACCCCACCGTTTTGTTTTGCCCAATCAATAGCCTTAATAACATTTGCAGAGTTTCCACTACCCGAAATGCCGATAACAACATCACCTTCATTAAAGAAATTTTGCAGTTGTTCGATAAAAATTTTTGAATAGTCGAAATCATTGGAATATGCCAACATACTGGGGATGTTGTCTGTTAAAGATATAACTTTGAAGCCTTTATCAAGTTTATTAATATCGCATACAAAATGGGATGAGGTTGAACCGCTACCGCCATTACCGCACACAAAAATATTTTTTTTAGAAGCTCTGGCATTTAATAAGATTTGCGCAAAAATATCTATTTCTCTTCTATTCAGAGCATCTAAAGTATTTTTAAGCGCATAAATGTATGAATCAATTTTACCGCAGAATATTAATTTATCGTCTGTATTAAGCATCTTATCCTCTATCATAATGTATTGTAGCCGTGCCGGAATTATCAAACATGAAAGGTACTTCTTTTAAATTTTTTAAGGCTTTTTTTAATTTATCATGGTTTTGCTCCTCCGCATAAAAAAGTAAAAACCCTCCTCCACCGGCTCCTAAAAGTTTCCCTCCCGTCGCACCGTTTTTAAGTGCCGTTTTATAATTTTCATCGATAAATCCATTTGAAATTTCTCCTGCAAGCTCTTTTTTGTAATTCCAACCTGTATTTAAAATTTCACCCATTGCTTCTATATTATTGTTTAACAATTCTATTTTTAGTTCTTTGGCTAATTTAACCATTTTATTAAGGTTATGAAATTTATTTTTACTTCTTAGTATATTTTCGGTTTGTGCAGATAAAATTTCGCTTGCAGAGCGGTTATAACCTGTATAAAAAAGTAAAAGATTTTTTTGCAACTGTTCATATCTTTTATGATTTAAGTACAACTTTTCAACATAAACACTTTCATCGGGATTAAATTCGATATAGTTCAATCCCCCACAGGCGCAAGCATACTGATCCTGTTTACCGATGGGCTCGTGTAACTTTTCTATCTCTATTGTACAAGCCAGGTTTGCAGTTTCTTCTTTTGACATATATTTTTCTACATAAGCATTGCAAAGTGTAATCATACCGACAGTAAACGCTGAACTGGAAGCTAGACCGGTTTGTGCCGGAATATCCGCACTTGAGTTAAAGTCAACGCCCTTTATGTTGTACATTTTAAATATCTGCTTAATTATTTTATGTTGAATATCTTCAACACTGTCGACTTTTTCGGTTTTGGAATATTTTAAAAAATAACCGTCTCGAAAAAAATATGGATGAATGGATAAATACATGTACTTGTTAATGCTGGTACTTAAAACAGCACCGCCATTATGCCTGTAATATGTTCTTATATCACTGCCGCCACCGGCAAAACTTATTCTAAAGGGAGTCTTAGTAATAATCATTTTCGACCTCAGCGTAAAAAATCTTTTATTTTCTCAAGCAATTTTTTTTCTGAAATTAAAGAATCATATTTAAATTTTCCGACTTCCTGAAATAATTCTCTTTCAAAAAAGGTGATAATACTTTTTGTAATCCGAATGCCAATTAATACAATATCCGGATTTTCAGCCAATATCTCTTCCGGTGGAAATGCTTTTATTCCTTTATAGATTTGTTTTTCGATGAACTTTTTATCGGATACCGCAACAATATTTAAATCTGACAAATCATAATTTTCAAATATGGATTGGCATAAAATTCCGATTGCATAAATAACTACTTTCTTATTCTTATACTTTTTAGCCAACCTATCGATTTTATTTTGAATATCAATTTCTTTCAAATAATCTATAGCTTCCTGTTTTGACATTCTTCCTTCTAATTTCATTTATTATCCCCCGTCTAGTGTACATGCAAAGTTCATCACTAAACCTTTAGTGCTGTTTTGTTTTTTGAAATTTTTATTATTTTTTGGAGACGTATCGATTTGAATTTATTCTTTGACCCAAACATTTAATTCTGTATCATGCCAGACAATTTTATTTCGCGGGATACCGTTATTCAGGAGAAACTCGTGTACATCCTTTATGATACCTTTATCTTCAATTGCGATAACAACAAAATCAAAGTTGTTTTTTTTAATTTCAGTTGGGCTGCTTATTTCATGGTTATCATCGGATATTAGTTTGTAATTTCTGTCTACCCAGATATACGGCTTTCCATAATCCATTTCATCCATAATAGCGACAGCTATTTTGCCATAACCGCCTGCACCATATATTGCAATTTTCGATTCTCTCTCAACTAAATTAAGAGGGAAATGTTGCTCATAGTAAGCTTGTTTAAGAATGGAAATTCGATCATCTGCTGTATTTAAGCTTTTCAGTAAGGGTTGACTGCTAGCGGACATATTCTTCCGATAATAACAGTTCCAGCGTTCTGTCAGGATGATTTCGATGAAATCATTAGAATTAATTTTATCAATAAAACGATGTGTCTCAGATCTTATATATTCCCAGTTTTGTCCTGATTCTCTTGAGTGGATGTACCAATAGAACATAGTTTTCAGTTCAATTCCGAGAATTAAATAGCGTAACGAATGAGGTAAAAAACGTGTCCTTTCATCAAGAAACCGATACACCTCGAACAGGCACTCAAAATAATTAAGGCATCCGCTGACAAGTGAAGTGGGATTGTTTTTGCGGTATGTCAGAACATAGTCGTCAGAATATACGACTCTTTTTGCATTTAAAAGTACCATATAATAAAAAGTGATATCCTCGAAAGAATGCATCCCATCAAATTGTATTTTATTGTCACTAAAAAATGATCGCTTAAATAGACTATTCCATGGTGGATAAGATATCCCCCTTGGTGTAAAAGCTTCCGGATAATTTAAAAAATCAATCACTTTACCAAAATACCCTTTGGATATTTGTGACAAATTATAAATAGTATCATGTACAATTTGTCCGGTTAGAGCATCCATTGTATGAACACGAAATTTTAGAATATCCGCATTCAGTCTTTTTGCCTCATCGTAAACAGCTTCATAAGCGTTTTTTACAAGAAAATCGTCGGCATCCAAAAAATGTATGTATTCTCCAGACGCAATATTCATTCCACTGTTACGGGACGGTCCAAGATGCTGATAGTTTTCATGAATGACTTTGATTTGCTGATAATGCCTGGAATATTCATCAAGGATATCAGAAGAGTTATCCGTTGAACCACTGTTAACACAAATGATCTCAATATCCTTCATTGGTTGGTAAAGAACACTTTCAATGCACTTGCGAACATAGTTTTGCGCATTGTAAACAGGAATGATAACGGATATTCTGGGCATCGGCATCGTGGTATTATTTCATGAGGAAAAGAAAATTAAAATTACTCATTTACATCACCTGTTGTTTCCACTGAATAGTTTGAACCATATCAAATCAGCAATATTCCAAATCTCTGTTTCTCCTATATGTTCATTTACATCAAAGGTTTCACCTGTAAAAAAAATAACGGCATTTGGATATTTTTCTTTTAACTCATCGTATCGACTATTCACTTTCTCTGATTCCACTAATGAAACAATAACATGCTTACCGGTATTGGCTTTGAGGTGTTTATTTTGCATATAAGCGTCTTTCACATTAAGTGAATCTAAAAATATTAAATCATATTTTTTGTCATTATAAATGTAGTGATCAGCGTCTTCATATAAAAAGGACATAACTATTTTATTTAAAGTATCATTTCCACAAACACATATATTCATTCCGTAGGGATTTAACCAATTAGGAAAGTAATATTTCATGATTTTAAAAAGAGAGAACTGAAGTGACCTTTTATATTGATCCTGTCCGGTGGGAAAAAGAATATTCATTCTTCTCATTGCGAAACGTAATTGACTAAATGCCATTTTTTCTATGTACATAGAATAAGTCTCAAATAGTTTGAGCTTATTAAAATTCTCTACCATATTTCTGATTGAATCCGGAATACAACCAAGTGCAAACAAATAGTTAATTGTGCTGTCCTTGCGGCTTCTATAATAGAAATACATTGGGCGGTTTACACGACAAACAGATCGGGAAAGAGCTACCAAGGCTGACGTTACCGGAAAATCTTCATACGCATGTTTTACCTGTTTAAGTCCGCTTTTAATGTAAAGCGAGCGACGAAATACTTTTCCCCAGAGGAAGGTCCTCATTCGATTTATGGAATCAGGAAACTCGACAGGAATTATCTTTTGATATTCCGGCAATCTTATTTGTGAAATGGTTTGAATCTGTATATTATTATCTTCATCTATATAATTGATATCACAAACAGCAATATCTGCATCAAGTTTATTTATGGCATCTATCATCTGTTCACAAAAATCAGGTGCCCACCAGTCATCCGCATCCAGAAATGTAATGTACTTTCCTTTTGCCATTTTTACGCCCAAATCCCTTGTTGGCCCCTGTCCCTCATTTGTCTTGCAGATATATCTTACTTTTTGTGGGTTTTTATCAGCATATTTTTTACAAATATCGCTCGAACCATCCTTTGAACCATCATCAATCAGGAGAATTTCATAATTATGAAATGTCTGGGATTCGACAGAGGCAAGGCATCTTTCAACAAATGAAACAACATTATAAACAGGGATAATAATACTCAGGATTGGAAAATTCATAGTAACTTATTTCTACAAATTATCTTTCGCATAAAAAGAAAATCTGGTACGTATATAGTAAACTAAAATGTAAGACTTAACAAGGATAGTTCTTATCTGACAGGAGAATATCATTGCATAATTTTGCCTACCAAAAACTTGGGGATAATTATTTCAATATTTCCATCAAATGGTTCATGAGCTACTTCAGTTGGTAAATACTTTGATATTTTAGTAATATCACCATTATCATAAACCAAATCCAGCTGATTAATAGATTTTTTTTTCAAAATTACAGTGATATTATATCCATAACTACAGACAAAAGCATCTTTACAATCAAATCCCGCTAGAACAAGATTGTATAAAAGAAGACCGGCATTCCATAAAGACACATGACCACCAACTATTTCATGCTTCATAGGTGGTACTGTTATAGCAACGACTCCATCTTCTTTCAATATTTTGAAAACATTTTTTAAAAATGTATGCGGATTCAATTGATGTTCAAGGACATGAGACGCCCATATGCAATCAAAGCTATTTTCAAACTCATAATCATTAAAATTACCGATAATAAATTTATCAAATTGATTCTTTTCAAAATAGCTGGACTTTCCGTAATCTATTGCAGTTACTTTCTTGCCGGCGTTGTAAAACATTTGACTATGAACTCCCTCACCTGATCCAATATCAAGAACTGATTCGAAATCAAAGTTTTCAATAAGCACTTGTAATCCAAAATCAGCCCTAGGAATATGCTCATATTTTTTTTTTAAGAGCATTTGGCTGTTAATTGTAGGTTGAAAGTTTGCACGATTATTTTTTATTATTTTAAGCAATTTAGTGATATCTGCCTTTACTACCTTAAATTCTCTTTTATTTATTGCATTAATTTCTTTAAATTCTCTTGTATTGTTTTCTCTTATTTCTGCAATATCTTCTTCTATTTTATAAATTTGCTGGTTGATAACTTTCATCTCCTTAAGAAGAAAAAAATCTTCTCTTACCCACTTTAGTGTTTTCTTAAATAAATTCATTTTCTACTTCTTTCTTGGCACTTTTCCTAAGGTTATACACAGGAAAGTATTTCAGGCGGCGAGTATAAATATCCACCAATATTTTGGGAAGCATGATCTGACGGAAATTTAATACTCGAAAATAAAATTTAGTCTTGATCCAATGCCTTCTTGTATCTAGTAAGTTGATGTTTGTTAAGATTACCTTACAACAACTGTCAAAGGTAAGTTAGAGTCATTGATAAAATAACACACCATTTTTTATAGCGTTATATGTTTTTTCTCCACAAGATCCATCAATATTTGAAAACAGTTTGCTAAACAATGCTTTTTGCCCTTCACTTTGCATATTCTTATGGGATTCTATGTAATATAAATAATCCGGTAACTGTTTTGTCTTCCCTTCAAGGATGTCCTTAAATGATTGTTCAGATATTCTGGGCGAATTAAAATAATTTGTGTCTTTTTGGAACCTCAACTGTTCCTGTATATCAGGTGTCATAATATTAAAGCATCCTATTGATCCGTTAGATGTGTCAAAACGTATCAATGATGTACCATCATTAAGCCATAATACAGAGTCATCACCAGGCTGACAGGCTCGAAACTTAGCAGGAAAGTCAGAGGTATTTTTCTTATTCTGATGGTAAAAATCCTTTAATTCAGTGACTTCAGATATGCCGCCATCTCGGCAGTTTATTTTTAGCATTTTATCGGCAAATACCGGGGCAAGCCAGATAAAGCCGTTTTGGTAAAAAATCGGGTGAAAACCAACTTTCCCTGATTCTTCACTCCCCTGGGAATATCGGTATTCCTTAACCTCATTAGTTTCCCTATTCCATGTAAGAATAGGGCCATTACTTCTTGGTGACAGCCAGAATTTTTCACCATCAAAAGCTATCCCGGAAAAGCCGTTTCCGGAATTTGGTATTTCAATGACTTTTGTATTACTATTCTCAAGGTTAAGTTCAACTATTGCATTTGACTGACAGCAGGGTGCGTAATACTTATCACCATATTGTATACCTACCGTTAAATATCTTGCTTCTTTATTATTGGATGCTAACATTTCCACTTCAGGAAGAAAGTCCAAGATAATACTTACTTTTTTACTGGATATGTTTAACTTGAGAATTACCGGGCAGCTATAACCGAAAAAGTAAACATTGTCTTTATAAGAATGCGCAGCCCAGAAGCGTAAATCGGTGTTAATATATTCTGTGAAAGTCGATGGTAAATGATATGGAATTGTAGACATGGTGTGAGTTGATAGATCATAGCAAAACAGATAACTTTGCCTGGATGCTGCAAATAAAAGCTGGTTGCTGCATTTTGAAAAGCCTGAAATGACGCGTGGTTTTTTATCTGGTTCAATTGGAAAATTCGCCATAAGCTTTGTTTCCATTGTCTCTAAATCTAATTCAATCAATCCATTGAAATTAACTGCTGAAAACCATGCCGTTTTGTTTTCCCTGGTCCAGTAACTAAAAACAATTGAATCTGGAACTTTGATTTTTTGATATCCTGTTTTGTTTATATTTTGTCTAAGGATTGGTTTTCCGGTCAGGCCGAACATGGGAAGTAAAGAGCTATCATCACCATAATAAGCATCCGATAACACAATAGCACGATTTACGTCGGATGTATCATCATATATACCCCATTTTTTTTCCCTGAAATTATCAATCAATTTCTTATATTTATTAAAAAGTGACGGATTCATGCTACTTATTGTTGCATTATTTAACGGGTGAGGTCGCCAGAGTAAAACGACATCATCCTGTTCCTGGAAAGTTCTGAAAACGTCCTCCATTTTTACAATAGCCTTTTCTCCATGAACTAAAATGTTTTTAATGGATGTATTGTATAGTATGACTTTTTTCCCTGCTATTATCTCGTTCCACTCCTCCGGAACTGAAATGTCTTCCCCTTTTGTTGTAATAGCTTTATCCAGCATGGGAGCGCCTAAAGCAAGAAATCTCTTTTTATCTGCCTTCTTTCCTGTGTATTCCTCATATGCATCCATATAAGCATTCCTGATTTCATCTGATTGAACTACAACATAGTCTGCATTTAGAACCCCCGGCATTAAGAAAAAATGTTTTTCGACACTGTCCATAGATGCAAAGGCAAAATATGGGACATATACCAGGCAATCAGTGTATTTTTTAAGTGATGAAGAATAATATTCAGGTGATACAGTCGTGACATAGTTATTATTGTCA
>JAFGOZ010000293.1 GCA_016926235.1 Bacteroidales bacterium
GTTAATCCGACAGAAATTCCGACGTAAGATAAGAAGCGGGGAATATGACTTTGTATTTGCCCACAATGGACTGGAAGCGCTTTCAAGTCTAATTGAGCATCCAGACATTGTCATCATACTTTCTGACATTAATATGCCTGAGATGGATGGCCTGACGCTTCTCTTAAAACTGAAAGAATTGAAAAACCCCTCGCTGAAAACAGTGGTTGTTTCTGCCTACGGCGACATGGACAACATACGCACGGCCATGAACCGGGGGGCTTTCGATTTTCTGACCAAACCTATAAATTTTGAAGATCTCGAGATCACAATAAATAAAACAATCGAGGAAATTGTCCTTCAGAGAAAATCCCAGAAAGAGCATGATCAGCTGGTTTCAATCCGGCACGATCTGAATGTGGCACGTGAAATACAAATAGGAATACTGCCAAAGGATTTCCCCCCTTTCCCTAACCGTAGCGATTTTGATATCTATGCATCAATGACAGCGGCGAAAGAAGTAGGCGGCGACTTTTATGACTTCTTTATGATCAACAACGACACCCTGGGATTTGTAATAGGCGATGTTTCGGGTAAAGGCATACCGGCTGCAATCTTCATGGCTGTCAGCCGCACTTTAATCCGTGCAACAGGGCTCAAAGGGCTTGGAGCCGGTGAATGCATGAGGTATGCAAATAACCTGCTTTGCAACGAAAGCGTTGCCTCGATGTTCGTGACCGTTTTCTACGGAATCCTGAACACGAAAACCGGTGTAATGGAGTATGCAAATGCGGGACACAATCCTCCCTACCTGTTAAAAACTGACAATACAATAGAAAAAATCGAATCAACAGGCGATATAATTCTGGGATGTTTTGAAGACGTTCAGTTTAAATCGGTGAAAATGAATTTGAATCCGGGTGATGCAGTATTGATATACACCGATGGGGTTACTGAAGCATTTAATACAAAGGACGAAGAATATGGCGAAGAACGGCTGGAAAAACTGCTCCTGGGCATGCAATCGCCTTCGGTTAATGAAATTGTGAACGGGGTAGTTGATGATGTAAGCCTGTTTTCGAAAGGCACCGAACAGTCGGACGACATTACAATGCTGGCCCTGAAGTACAATGGCTAGAGGTTGTTCCGGGTCAGGCGATTTTCAATCGCCTGAAAAGGGACTTTGACTTTGAAAGTCGAAGTGTCGGACTTTTAAAGTCCGACTCCCGGTTTTAGGGATTGTTTTACTAACTCCGCCTTTTAAGGCGGAGGATTAAAGGGCGCAAGCACACTCCCGGGCTTTAGCCCAAAATATTTTTAGGCTGAAGCCCCGGTTCAGGGAATGCTGTTTATACGCCACGCTAACCTCTTATCGCCTAAAGCTTTAGCGATGGCTCAAGTGCGGTGTTAGTGAACTACCCTATATTTTCCGGAACTTGCACTCCCGAAGCAAGGTTTCATTTATTGTTATTTTTGAAAATTATCTTAATTTAGTTTTGATTTTGTATGTTAAACACCTGGAAACATATATAATAATCGATGAAAAACCTAACGCTAACTGATAAAGCCAGGCAAACAATGAAAAAAATCAAAATTCTTTCCCACATTCTACTAAGTATTGCACTTGTTTATTTAAGTGTAGTTTCAAATGCCCAATTCCCCGAAAAAGTTAGTTACCAGTCAGTAATCCGCGATGCAACAGGCGAACTGGTACGTTCCCAAACAGTAGGTATCAGAACAAGCATTCTGCAAGGCTCTGCCGGTGGCACAGCAGTATATGTTGAAATCCATACGCCCGAAACAAATATTAACGGGCTGGCAACTATTGAAGTTGGAAATGGAACACCGGTATCCGGGACTTTTTCCTCCTTAGACTGGAGCAATGGCCCATATTTCCTGAAAGTGGAAACCGACCCGAAAGGTGGAACCAGTTATTCCATAGCAGGCACAAGCGAAATTATGAGCGTGCCGTATGCCTTGCATGCAAAAACAGCTGAGAATGTTTCTCCGTCTTCGTTTAAGGCACCAACTGTAATAACATTGGCAGCAACAAGTGTGGATCAAACATCTGCAACCTTAAACGGGACGGTTAATCCAAACGGTTTCAGAACAACTGCTTGTTTTGAATGGGGAACTACAACCGGGTATGGGAGTACTACCTCATCTTCAACCTTTACAGGAATTGAAGATGAAAGCATCAGCAAGGGTATTAGTGGCTTGCAATCAGCCACTTCATATCATTTCAGGTTAAAGGGTGAAAATGCAGTGAACACTTCTTATGGTGCTGATATGATTATTATTACAGGCCAGTCAATACCACAGTTAATGACTTCTGCTGTAATATCTATTACAGACAATTCAGCTTCAAGTGGAGGGAATATTACTTATGATGGAGGTTCAGCAGTAACAGCCAGGGGTGTATGCTGGAATACAACCGGTTCGCCAACGATAAGTGATGATCATACTTCCGACGGAACCGGAACAGGTAGTTTTTCAAGCTCACTTTCAGGTTTGACTTTTTCTACTGTATATTATGTGCGTGCTTATGCTACAAATAGTCTTGGAACAGCATATGGGAATGAATTAACTTTTAATACGTATAGCGATTCAAACGTTTTGGATAGTGATGGAAATATATACAACACAATAATCTATGGTGCTCAAAACTGGATGGTTGAAAATTTGAAAACCACAAAATATAACGATAGCACATCTATTCAAAACATTACTGATAATCTGACATGGGGAAGTACTCCAATACCTGCATATTGTTGGTATAATAATGATTCTACCCACAGTGAATCTTATGGTGCGTTATATAATGGTTATGCAATCAATACAGGAAAATTGTGTCCTGCGGGCTGGCGTGTTCCAAATCAGATTGACTGGGATATTTTTGAAGATTATTTAACCTTTATGGGATTTGGGTTTGAGGAGAGTGGCAATGATGTAGCAAAATCTTTGGCTTCAACTTCTGGATGGGCAATTGGAAGTGTACTTGGTGGTGCTGGTTATGATCAGGCTTCAAACAATAGAACTGGATATAATGCATTTCCGGCAGGTATGAGACATAATATTTCTGGTCAATTCTTACAAAAAGGTCAGTCAACAATGTGGTGGAGTTCAAATAACTTTGGTACTGAAGGTTTATACTATAGTGGTCTTTATTATGAAAATTCTCTGTTAATCATAAGTCCAAATTTTGTTGCCAATAATATGGGTTACTCTGTAAGATGCATGAAAGATGAAATATCTCCTGAAATTAGGATAGTTAATATAACCGGAACTACTTTTGACCTTAATTGCAAAATTAATAAACCGGGGGAAATATATTATGTCATATTAAAAAGAGATAGCGTAACAAATGAAGGGGAAGAAGATTACTGGGCGCCAACAATGAATGAGATATATACTGTAGCTTCAAATATGCCTTCAAATAGAATATTGACAGCTACCCGAGGGACTTCTGAAACATTTGATGACCGGGATATTTACATATGGGATAGCGGTGTTGTTTCATGTGATAGTTATGGTCCTTGGTATCATCACAGAGTCATTTTGGAAAAAAGTCATGGTACTTATTACAAAATCTATTTTTTTGCGGCTGATCGTTCTACAGATGGACATAATAATCTTTCTGGAGGAACTGGGATTTCACCTACCAGTTATGTGTGTTCAAGAAGGAGTGCAATAGCCAGTACACTTGATGTTTTACCTCCTTATATAGTTGAATGGAGTGCTCAACTTAACGATGATACTCCGCATAATGATGATCTGAAAACAGGATGTAGTGACTTGGATGGAGATGGTATCAGTGGTATAAATATTTTGGGACCAATCTATGTTAAAATGAATGAAAATGTTGAGAAAGCAGCAGGTTATGGTAATGATATTACAAATGCTGACATTTTGATTATTTTTTCAATTACTCAATCCGGAAGTCTTGTTGATCTTAATGAATCTGAATCTTCTTATAATGAAACAACTTTTACATTTACCCTGGTGCCTTTATCACCATTTTCAGTAGGCGATAATGTAAGGGTTAAATTAAATCCAAATACCATTCAGAATAAAGCAGATAATCCTGATTTTGGTCCAAATGGTACAGAATTGTTGGCCAGTCCGACGGAAACATTTTGCACTGAATAGATCACATTGTATTGTTTTAAAAATCTATTGGTTCATGATCTGCCCACAATTAGCACCTAATCCCGGAGGGATTATATGTTTGTAGCATTTATGTTGCAGGGAAAAGGTTCGACCCCGGCCGGGGTCGTATGTTTTTACGGGGTA
>JAFGOZ010000294.1 GCA_016926235.1 Bacteroidales bacterium
GATGAACTTATAACATTATCAATATATAATGAATCGCAACCTGTATTATTAATTTTCAGAGTATCAGTTTTAGTACCATTTATAAATACATCATCAAAATTAAAACAAGTATCAGATAATGAAATTTCAGGAGAACCGTTTAAAGTTAAAGTACATTGTACAGTATCCTGTAGACTTAAAGGATCATTTGAATTTATAATGATATTTGACTTATATATACCTGAAACCAGATCGGTTGATTTAATTTTTACTTCAATTATCACTGAATCATTTATATTAACTATACCACTATCAGGACTACATGAAAGCCAGTTTAATATTGAATATGCCCCATATTCAGGTCCACCATAAGCTCCCATGTCGTTTTGACTACCATCCGGATCATTGTAATCCAAATCAGGATTACCCTCATTAATACAGGGAGAGCCTGGTTGAAGAGTAAAATTATTAACTGCAACATCTACAAATAAAGGATCCAGTGAAATGCTTCCTTCCCCTTGGGAACAATCCCCCCAGTTATTTGCATTTCCATACACATTATTATAAGAATTGTTTAGAGTGCCACTATAATAAGCAATCCCAAACCATGCATTACATATAATATTGTTCATTATTGTAATTACTTCCTCAGGAAAAACAACCACACCGCTATTACTATGGTTATAAATAGTATTGTTTATAACATTTACAGGTCCGCTACAAGAGCTATAAATAAATATTCCCCACTCACAATTCGTGATTACAAAGTTCTTGATCGTTACATCATATGCGCCCCCACTGATACCAAATACTGAATTTGAACCTGATCCAATTATAACAGATCCATTGCCATTCAATGTAAGGCTTTTATTTATTGAGATTTCATCTTCATAATAAATGCCCGGGATTACGACAATTTTATCACCACTCGATGCATTATTAACCGCTGATAATATTGTTTTATACGGATTTTTTTCAGAACCATCCTCGGTAAGGCTTGTGCTATTTACATCTACATAAATGAGATTAGCTGATTTTATTTCAATAGAACTGCTTTTTATGTTTTCTGTTGATTTCACATAACTTTCCTTATCTAAATTGTTTTTATCTATTGTTCTTTGAATTGCTTCCTGAGTCGAAAATACAGGTGTTGAAAAACTTTGGCTTTTTAAAGATTTAGAGAGTGAAGAAGTAATAATTCCAGTTGGACATATATATTGAGTTGATAAGCTGAATTCCAATTCACTTTCACCTGTATTATATATTTTAAGGGGTAGTGATATTGAATCATCACATAATGTAAAAGAAACATCAAATGATTCAGGGGAGAAAGATATTTCAGGAGGTGGTATACCATTTCCGGATAATAATACCACTGTATCAGCAAAATTATTATAGATAGTAAGACTATCTTCAAAACTGCCGGATGTTGTTGGTTTAAAAGTAATGGCTATAGTCTCAAAAGTGCCTGGTATAATTATAAAATCGGTTTTATCAACACTATATTCATTTAATAAATTAGCTATGTTTTCGATAGTTAAAGTATCTTCACTTGAATAATTCCAGATAGATAATGTCTTTGTCAGGCTCATATTTGTATAAACATCACTGAAATCAATAGAAGTATCAGATAAATACATAGATGCTATACCTATTTCGTTCGAAATCAGCCGGACCTCACCGCATGCATCCATATTATTCCAGGCTTCATCGTATGAAGGAGGCGTATTTCCATCCGACATCCAAACCATTCTTTTTCTGTCAATATCGTAATCATCCCTGTCAACTATAGTAACATCAAAACCAATTGTAGGTGATAAATTGGGATTAATTTCCGATCCGTATTCATCTAATAAACTGCTAAAAGGAATAGCATACTCATATACATAATCTTGGTCGTTGAGCGAGTAAGCACAACTTGAATTCGCTCCCGCCCAGTTCGGGCCATAATAAAAATAATCAGAAACATCTTGTTGAAATCCTAAATCACCCCAGGCAAATTGGTAGTGCCCGTTTGGTTGTCCGGCAGGTCCGTTACCATCATCTAAATTACTTAAATTTACGTCAAGGTATACCTCTACCCCATCAGATTGCCAGTCGGCTGCGCCAGAACACCATTGATCGCAACGGTTATCTTCTTTAACATTCACAAGTATAAAAATAGCAGTATCGTTCCATACTGCCTGCCACGTGGCCAAATCAAGGGTCGGGACATCATAATCACTAACAAAAGGTTTATCAATGCTGTGGACTTCAACGCCATTCCATAAACCATCAACCTGGCCGTCAATAACAGGAGCAATATTGTTTGGTAATTTAAGCATTAACGCATCTTGCGCTAAAGCGGTTAAAGCTAGTAAACTGATAAACAATAAGGTAAAAATACTTTTCTCTTTTTTTGAAATTAAAAAATGATCGGAATGATTTAGTAGGTTCATAATATTAATAGTTTATAATTAGTTAATTTTTTTTATCAATATAATAATGTTTGTAATACATGATATGTAAACAAAATGAAAATAAATTTTTAAAAAAAGTATTATAAATGAAATTTAAGCAGGTAAGTGACAACAATATAATAGCTCTCAATATAACTGGTTTTAGGTATTATTCATACTTTCAATATTTGAAACGACAAATTTAAATA
>JAFGOZ010000027.1 GCA_016926235.1 Bacteroidales bacterium
GATAATGAAATTATCATATTGAGTTGTCGGTTTCACTATGATTAGTTTGTTTTCTAAATCCTAATTCTTGATAACTTTATGCTATTTAATATAGTGTTTTATTATGAGACAAAATTGTCTTATAATGTTTTGCAATATGTTAAGATAGTCTTAGGCTTATAAAACGTTTAATCTTCTACTTTCCAATAAACACCCTTAAAAAACGCATTTTAGAGCGCGTAGGGGAGAAGTTTTGTCTATTTTGTAGTAGATATCCACCTTCTCCGCCAGCTGGCGGATTCGGCGGATGAAAGCGGAACACTCTTTTTACGTAACGAAGTGGAGTAAAATGTGTGTGGAGCGATTGTTATTAAAAATAGTTTCTTAAATTTGAAAAGTATATAACACTAGTTTTATTGAACGACATAAAGTAATTGGGATATAAATATCTAAATTATTATGATAAACTTTAAAAATCTATTTTGTATCATTCTGATTATTATTTTGATTTCTGGTTGTGAAAAAGAGAAGGATAAAATTGTTACAAACTACACATTGGAAAGTATTGCATTTGATAAAGAAAAGCTGGTGTTTAATGCATATAATAAATCAGTCTATATAAAATTTAAAAACATGGGAGAAGTTCCTATAAAATGGAAAATTGAAAGATATGATAGTTTTGTTTTTTGTAATAGGGATAGCGGTAATGTTTATCCCCAAGAATATGATTCCATATTAACGTACGTTAACTTTGAGGAAATATTAGTTGATACATTAAATACAAAAGTTACAATTAATGTTAATGATAAAAATGTTGATATTCCTATTGAAATTTATAATTATACTACTAATAAAACAGTTTTAACTTTTGATATTATTGATGCGGAATATGATAATGTACATGATAAAATAATCTGTATTTCAAATACACCTTATAGTAGCTTAAGATTGATTAACCCGGAAAACTTCTCAAATGATTCAATCTTACTTAATTATCCGCCAACTTGTATATCAATATCACCTGATTCTAAAAAGGCGGTTATTGGTCATGAAGGGCATGTTACCTATTTTGACTTAGAAAGTAAAACAATTATTAGAACCATTGATATTGCTTGGAATATTTCAGATATTGTTATAAATAACAATGCATGGGTATATGCTTTTTCAGATGACGAATGGGGAGCTTATCGCATAAATCTTTCAAATGGTATTACTTATAGTAATGATGAACATGGTCTTATATATAAAGGCACAAGAGTTAAGTTACATCCTTCTGGAGAATATATTTATGCCGCAAATAATGGTTTAGATCCAGATGATTTAGAAAAATATTTAGTTGATCAAGATACAATAACTTACATGTATGACTCAAGATATCATGGTGAATATAGAATTGATGGAGATCTGTGGCTAACTGAAAATGGAGATAGAATAATCTCAAAAACAGGTTATGTCTTTACAACATCCGAATTGGAAGATCAGGATATTTTATACAGTGGCAGTCTTGAACAAACAACAAGAATACATTCGCTTTGTCATTCAAATATAGCGAATAGAATTTGTGCCATCACAATGCTGGTAGATGACTGGTATGACTGGAAAATAGAAGATGAAGTAACCAGACTTGACGTATATAATGGAACTGGTCTAAACCATCTTGAAAGCATTGAATTGGATTGGTTTTGGAAGCCTGATATAAATGGTGGATTCCTAAAATACAGACCACTGGGTAGATTTGTTTTTATTAATTCAGCGGGAACCAGTATTTATGTAATTTCAAGAGCGGTATATGATTCTGGCATATTACATGAATGGGGTATTGAAAAGATTAATTTAGAATAAGCTTACTTTATTATGAAAAATCTAGTTAGAATATTTTATATCCTTTTCATTATTATAATAATTGATGGTTGTGAAAAAGAGAAGAATGAAGTTGTTACCTATAAAACAGAAAGTATTGTTTTAAACAAGGATAAGCTTGTTTTAAACACGCTTAATATGGACACTTGGTTGAAGTTTAAAAATATAGGAGAAGATAGTGTGAAATGGAATATTGAAGAATTTGACAGTAGTATATCCTGTGGTTATAGACATAGGGTTAATGGATATATAAATCCAAATGAGATAGATTCTATATACGTATCTGCTAATACAGAGAAAATCTTAGACGATACAATATATACAAACTTAACATTAAGCTTTAATAATAAAGATGTAGATATCCCTGTGGAAATTTTCAATCTATCAAGAAATAGAACCATTGTTAATTTTAATGTTGTTGATGCTGATTATGATTTTATACATAATAGGATTTTATGTATTTCCGATAACCCAGTATATAGTCTAAGATTAGTAGACCTGGAAACTCGTTCAAGTGATTCAATTATACTTAATTATGCCCCAATATGTATATCAATATCTCCTGATTTCAAAAAGGCGGTTATTGGACATGAAAATCATGTAACATATTTTGACATCGAAAGCAACTCAATTATAAAGACTATCGGTATAGATTGTATTGTTTCTGATATTGTTATAAAAAATAGCGGTTGGGCATACGCCTTTTCACATACTCATAATGAAGAAAATGCTTACAGTATAGATCCTACTTGTGATAGTTCTTATGTAAATACAGAATATCCAGGTATAAGCTTCAGTATGAAGGCTAAATTACATCCATCGGGTAAATATATTTATGCTGCTGATAATGGTGTATCTCCAAGTGGAATAGAAAAATATTCAATTGAGGAAAACTTATTGAAAGTCTTATATAGTGAAGGATTTCATGGAGATTATCCAATTGATGGAGACTTGTGGATATCAGAAGACGGGAATAGGATTTTTACAAAAAGTGGTTATGTCTTTACAACCTCTGAAATTCAAGATCTTGACATTAAATATAATGGCAGACTTGAAAAATCAACAGATATAGTATCTCTTAGCCATTCTATTCAATCAGATAGAATTTTTGCTATTACAACTACTAATGATGATTACAGGGAAAAATTTCAGGAAACAAGACTTGATGTATATGATGGCACAAATCTTATTTATTTAGGTGCAATTGAAATGGAATGGTATAAGAAACCACATAGTGTTAATGATTATGAAAGGTTTAATCCACTTGGTAGATTTGTTTTTATTAATTCAAATAGTACTTGTATTTATATTATTTCAAAAGGCGTATTTGATACCGACTTGCCAGATGAATGGGGTATTGAAAAGATATATATTGAATAAGTAATCTCAAATTACTTCTTTACAACCCAAATCAACAATAAGCTATTTAACCATAATGCGAATTATAAGACACCTGTGTCTCATAATGTTTTGCATTATGTTAAGATAGCTTGGGTCAAATTATCCTTTAACTTACTACTTTCCTCTCAACATCCTTTAAAAACGCATTTAAATGAGCGTAGGGGAGAAGTTTTGTCTTTTTGGAGGTTCTGTAGCGGAACACTCTTTTTGCTCAAAGGAGCGGTGAAATTTTAATGTTTTTTCATAATTTCATAAAGAAATAGTAATTTGGACATGAATTCATATTTTAATATAATGAAAAAGCTATTATTAATCCTACTGCAATTTCTTTTCTGTCTTCCTTCATTTTCTCAAGACTCCATCCCAATTAATAATGTATGGTACAAAATCCAGCAGCATGGAAGATTTAACTTTGTTGTTATTGAAGGTGATACAATGCTTGTGAGGATGCCTACAATACCTCAATTCCCCGGTGGAGAAGATAGTCTAATTAGTTTTATTGAAAGAAATTTGAAATATCCACCAAAAGCTGTTGAAGATAGAATAGAAGGTAGAGTTTTGGTTGAATTTATTGTGAATTATAAAGGTGAAATTACAAAGGTAAAGGTTACAGAAGGCGTTAGAAAAGACCTGAATAAGGAAGCTATCAGAGTTACCAAAATGATGCCAAATTGGATACCAGGTACAAAGTATGGTTATAATGCATCTGTTACAGTGGAATTACCCATTTTATTCAAACTCACTGGTGGCTAATAATCCATACTTTAAATAGCCCCCTTTATAATAAACAACCTCAAAAAACGCATTTAAATGAGCGTAGGGGAGAAGTTTTTGATTTTTACATATCGTAAGATCAAAAATAATGTACAATTTAGTATTTTTGTTATATAAACAATCTAAATATGAGCACAATAAATTTAACCGCTGTTTATGAACCTTGCGACGAAGGTGGTTTTATTGCATATATCGATGAAATACAAGGTATTAATAGCCAGGGAGAAACTATGGAAGAAGCCAAAGAAAATCTTGCTGATGCAATAAACTTGTTATTTGAAGAAATACGAAGTGAACATTCACAAGTTACATCAAAGAAAATACAAAAGCTTATTAAGCAAACGTTAACGTTCAATTTATAAAATGAAAAGAAACAAGCTTATTAAGTACCTTGAAAACAATAATTGCAGGCTTGTTCGTGAAGGTAAAAAGCACACGCTTTATAAAAACATTTCAAACAATCAACTTTCAACCGTTCCACGACATCCTGACATTAAGGAAAACTTGTGCAGAAAGATTTGTAAAGATCTGGGGATACCAGATTTATTGAAGTAATGTTAAGCTATTTAATATAATGTCAAATGTCTAATAATGTTTTGTCCCGATAACATCGGGATTAAATAGTCTTAGTCTTAAAAAACGAAATTTTCTACCTTAAACTAAATTCCCTTCAAAAACGCATTTAAATGCGCGTAGGGGAGAAGTTTTGTCTTTTCCGGGGTTTGGTAGAGGAACACTCTTTTTGCGAAGAGGAGCGGAGCAAAATGGGTGTGGAGCTAATTTATAGTTTTTGTATAGAAAACTTCAACATTATTTCAATATAAAATCAATATTTTTACTTTAAGAAACTACTATTAAACCTTTTATAACTATTCCCTATATATATAGTTGTTTATAAGTGTTGAATATCAGTTCAAAAAAATTAAACAAAAAATTAGTCTAAATCCGATTCTTTATTTATATTTGGTCTAAATAAAATTAAGTGAAATTTATCAAATCAAGAAAGGAGGATAATTGAAGTAAAAATATAAAGAAAAAGCGAGTATTGTTGCTGTCAACACTCGCTCTATTAATTTGGGCTACTTCACCCATCTTTATTCACTGTATAAAAATAACAAAAACAACGGAAAAAAGTTGACGGCAAGGTAAAATTTTCAGTACCTGTATCTAAACTGAAGAAAATTAATATTTTGAAAAATGAATTCTACAGGAGAAAAGCCGGGTAAGGGCCGGTATAAGTGTTTAAAATGCGGAGAGATTATTACTTTGGATGATAACTCTGATACATTACCTCCTTGTCCAAGATGTCATGGTACAAAATGGATAAAGGTCGGCTAGTTAAATGGATGGGGTAGAATTATTATCCCATCTTTAGCCTTAGTTATAAATAAAAATTAAAGTAATTTTATGATACGGAATCTTAATATCGAAGAGTTGCTTGATAAAATTGAAGAATATTCAAGTGATATTGAATACTGTGACCACGGAATATTGCATCAAAAAAATGTACAATTTTGGAACTTTCTTCAAAAACAACCTATTTCTAATTCTGTAATTGATAGGATAAAAAAAGAAAATAAGGAAGCAATATTGAATGCCGAAAAAGTATATCTAAATAGAAGAAGTACATCAAATGGTTATTTGAGAGATGTTATGGAAAAAGAAGAACATCTTGTTCTTGGATTTGTATTAACAGAAAAAGCTGTTAAAGATGATTCATCAAATAATCCTGAATTAAATATTATTATGGATCTCTTTCGTATTCATAAATATAATTCAGACGTTAAAGATGATTATATAGATCAAGTATTTAAACCTTATATTGAAATCCTAATGTGGTATTTGACAGAAAATAAATCCAGTACTATTAATGATTACTTTACTACTAATGAAATTAATGAATTAAATGAAAAACTGGATGAGATTCTACATAAGGTTAATCTTATAACAGTTGGACAAGAATTATTACATGATGATATTGAAGAAAATACTGAAATTATGCAGGATGAATTTGAAGAATTAAAGGAATTTGCAAAAAGCCTAAAAAAGAAAAACTGGCTTGAAATTTTTAAAGGTAAGTTGTTAGACAAAGTCATAGGAGGAATAATATCAATTGAAGCTTTTAAGGAAATAATATATCAAATAACTGGTGAAGAGCTTAAATTTTTAGCCAAATAGTCATATATTTCTTATAAATATCTATAAACAATGTCAAAGAGAGAAGTATTTAATAATTTAATAGGTAATCCATATGTTTTTCAGTATCCGAAATTAACTAGAGAACAAGAAAGAGAGATTATCGCTGTTCTTTTTGAGCAACTACTATTGTTTGACAAAATAACTATTAGTACAAGCAAAAACAATTTTGGTTTGTTTTTACTTATTAAAGAACTTGGACTAAATATTGTTGAAAAACTACTTGATTACGGGTATATAAGATTCTTATTATGGACACCTGTAATAATGACAAGTGAAAAAAAAACTAAGGATAATAGGATTAACGAGGATATTAAAAATGATAAAATGCCTCCTGTTTTTGCTGGCGAGTTATCTTCAAAAGATTTTGATCCAGAAAGAAGTATTGAAAATGCAATTTCTCATTTTAGAATTCAAAGAGATAGGAAAAGAATACTAACAAGAATTGCTCTAAAGAATATTATTGTACCTGATGGCATGGAGTTTTCAAAAGACTCAGCAAAATTTATTATAAGTGCCTATCAAAATAATGACTTATGCAACTTAGGTTTACCATACCTAAAAGAACCTCATGAACTAAATTTAGAAGAAAGAATGCAACTTTTAAATTTGGGACATAAAATATTAGAAACAGCTGTGCTTTCAAGATATGAATTAAAAAGTTACGAAAACTATGAACATTATGAGATTTGTAAACAAAGTTTAAGCAATATTGGTAAAGCCTACAACATTTCAGAAAACACAAATGTTTTATTTAAGTTAGAAAATTTACCTGACCTTAAAGAATTATTTCTAAAAGAAAATATAAATTTTGATAATGTATTTGCATTACGAAATTTGTCAAGTGCAAAATACTATAGAAAGTGGATTAACGAAACGGGAGAGAATTGTAATGCTCAAGAGATAACAAAAGAATATTTAAACGAAATAAAGGGAAATAATAATTTCTTCGATTCAACAAAAGGTAAATTTATTAAGTCTTTAGGTCTTTTTACGATTAATACAGGAATTGGTGCAGCAATGGCAGGTCCTTTAGGCACTATGGTTGGTTTTGGATTAGGTCTTTTGGAAAGTTTATACTTAGATAACATTTTAAAAGGTAAAAATCCTTCAATGTTTATCAATGATATTAGAAACAGAATAGGATAAAATTGAAAAACACTCAATTCATTTACAAGTAAAGATTATTCCGATATGGGAAGTCTTTGCGAAAAGGCCAATACAGTAGAAAAGCTTACTGTATATTGTATAGAAGGATGTTTTCATGGCTAGAAATTGTGAATATTATGTTAAATAAAAGTACGAAATACAATAGGATCTTGTGTTTGTTACTTTTTATGCCAGTCTGGATTTATCATTCTACTAATGTACATAAGAATTAACATTTTTCTTGTTCCAGGTTCTTTCCAGTTTTTCTCAAGGTATTCTGTATTTTCATTTAATGCATGTATAGAAGTCTCATAAGGAACACTTATTGTATCGGGATTATTGATTGCAAAGAACTTAACTAAATTCAATTCATCAAATTCAACATCATTCTCTTTTTCATATTGTTCTACAATAGGATTACAGAGGCTAAATAAAAATCTATGAGCACATTCATCTGTTTTCTTATATCCGGCATTGTCAAGATTCTCAATTATTCCTTTAACAATAGTACTATTAGTGTCAAAGTAAAAATCATCCTTATATCCATATATTTGAATTCTATTATTCAGATCAATTAAGGACTTTAGCGTATCATTTGTGTCAAAAACTTCAAATTCTTTCATCTTATTATAAAATTCATTTTCTATAGTGGACCATAGATGTTGATCGTCCTTAGAAAGTGTTTCTATAATCTTCTGGCTTATTAAATTATCAAGTTCCTTTTCATGGTCAGTTTTTGCACAGGAGATTAGAATTGAAAGGAGAATTATATATAAAATTGATATTCTTTTCATAAGTATAAGGTTAAACGTCTAGTGAGAATAGGGTAGACTCTAAGTTTAAATATTATGTTAAATAGAATCCCGTTTATTGAGGCAAACTTTCACAAGCAATTCCATCATTATCTCGATCTAGATCATCATAGCAATTTTTATCAGATTCAAAAGTAGCTTGAGCTTCAGATTGAGTAGAAAAGTCACTACATGTTTTTTTATCGCAGGTCTCACATGAGTATAGTGCCATTGATATTACGAATAAAATAAAAGTTAGATATCTCATCTTGTTTATAAATGGTTAATACATATAAAGTTATGTAAAAAACAAACAGCAATAAACCTTTCTAGATGAAATTAATTTACAAATTGCACATAAGCATATTTATAGCGGTGCGTTGCCAGTGCGGTGTGTAGGCCCGAAAGAATGCGCGGCTGAGGGTCATTCTTTCTTGTCCCGATCAAGAACCTTGTAGGTTTTTGAATAAAAACCTTACAAGTTCTAAATCGGGATTGTTTCTTTTTTTTCAAGAAAAAAGAATGGCGAATAACAATAAAACATAAGGTTTCAGCTATTTCTGCAGCAACCCAATAACAATATATTAACTAAATTATAGGAGTAATTACAAAATGGTATGTCATTCAAATAAAAGAGGAGTATGAGAACACTTCCTATATGTATCATATTAAGTTTTCTGGCAACTAGTTTATTTTGTCAATATAAAGTTTCCGGGGTAATTCTTGATTCTCTTAATAATGAACCTATGCCGGGTGTTAATATTATTATTTCCGGTACTACTAAAGGAACAATCAGTGATTTGAAAGGCCAATTTGAACTGGACTTTGACACAATTCCAGTCACAATATCAATAAGCTTTATAGGCTACGAACCGCAAACCAGGACAATATATAAAAATGATTCCCTATTAATTAAAATGAAAATAGGATACCCATTTGAGGGTATGAAGAATATTTCCCATTCCTTTGATCTAGGCTATTATGGAGATGTTATCCAGGCTCCATATGGTATTTTTGCAGACTATTGCCTTGATAACATAGGTAAGATAACTAATAGGACTGATATAGGTTTAAATCTTAATTTCAAATATGGAACTGATGGAAATTCCAATTCAGTTTCACAATTCGCAATAAATCAAAAATTGAATAATATTTTCTTATTTGGATATTCAGAAAATTATATTCATGGGAGTTATACAAAGCTTAATTACCCTCATTCTAATTTTAGTCTAACTCAAATAAAAGGATTACTCACTAATGACTGGTACCATGTTGGAATTGATTATGGTCTTTCATATTTTATTAAAGATACCTCAAACATTACCTTTTATGCTTTTACAGGGGGCTTATCGTTACCTTCATTAATCAGAATCCCAAAAAATGGGGAACTGGGTTTATATACAAGTGCAGATTACAATCCTGATTATTTCTTTTATAACATTAGTATTTATAATAGTTTTAAACTTGGGGAAAAATCTCGGCTTTCACTCTATGGTACTTATTATAATATGAATGATATCCAAGGTTTTCGAATTCTAGTTCGGTTCAGAATATTTTTGCATCGTAACTATGTTGTAGTAGGCTATCCTAGAAGTGATTTCTTTTTCCCAATTCATACCATTTTAAAATAAAAGCTTTTAACTTATAAAATCGAATGTAAGCAAGTGTATCGCAAACTGAACGACGTAAGGAGTGAATTTGCGAATACTCTTGCGTGTAGTGTGAAATAATCAATTCTCAGAGACGTAAACTAAAAACTTCGAGCGATGGCCGTTATATTTTAGCTGTGCGGCTGCGATATTTTACGTTGTTTAAGATATTTTGTATAAATGATAATTATATACAAAATGATTCTTTATAACGTAGGCTTGTCCTGTGAAATAAATTCAAATCTTATATTTGCAATATGTTTTATGTTTATATATTATACAGCGAAAAAGATTCAAAACTTTACACAGGTTATACAAAAGATTTGAATTTAAGATTTGAGCAGCACCAAAAGGGTCAGGTTGAATCAACTAAGAATCGAAGACCATTTATAATTATTTATTATGAAGCGTGTCTGGATCAAAAGGATGCACTTAAAAGAGAAAAGTATTTAAAGACACATTACGGTAAAATGTTTCTTAAAAACCGGCTCAAATCTTATTTCACAGGACGAGCGGCTATTTAATATAATGTCTAATTATGGGGCAAATGAGACCGTAAACTTTGTTTTATTCGATTTGTAACGCATCTTGAGTCTATTTATCCGCCGCGGAGGGCGGAACGAAGTGGAGACATAGTATTCATTATAGGAGCAAATGTTTTGCAGGAATAAAGTCTCTGCCAATTGGCCGGGAAATTACTTTAACATAATTTCACTGTATTGATATTTAAAACTAATCAACTTCTGTGCCGATTGGCCGCAAATTGCTTTAACATAATATCATTGCCGATATCAGGCTGAAGCCATGATATCTGATATTATGTTAAATACTTCGTATGCACAATTTGCTACATTTGCCCTATAATTAATATTATGTTAAATAGAATAAATTAAATATAAGGAGAAGCCGTTTTTACTCCTCCCTATTCATATTAGTCGAAAATATTCTATTGTCCGGTTAATTTCTCCTGACGTGCTTTCATTTCAGCAGCTTTCTCTTCCATATTTAACCATGTGTATAGTGATCCTAAAGTCTTCATGGTTGTAATATTATCCGGTTCCAGTTCCAAAGCTTTTTCAAGATACGGAACGGCTTTATTAAATTCTTCATCAATTTTTGTTTTTGCCTTGGCATATTCATCATTGTTTGTTATTTTCATTGCTTCATCGTTCAATTCTACTGCAGAATTATAGAACATTACACCCAGATTGTAATATGCATCTTTGTATGTAGGATCAATCTCTGTAGCCTTTGTGTATGATGCAAATGCTTTATCCTTGTCCCCTGTTTTCTCAAATAAATTTCCTTCGGCAAAGTACAATGAAGCGTTACCGGGATCTTTTTCTTTTGCAATACCAATGTATTCAAGTGCTTCCTGAGCTTTTCCAGATCCCAGATAATAGTTTACCAGTTCTATTACGATAAAATTATTTTCCGGAAAATCTGTCATACCTGTTTTAAGTGCTTCAATAGCGCTGATAGTATCCCCCAATTCCATGTACGCATTTTTAATAAGAACGATTGGATTACCATCGGCATAATGATATTTCGAAGCTTCTCTAAAGTGTTCAATGGCTTTTTCATAAACTTCAGCATTATAGGCAGCAATACCTGCATTGAACATCAGTGATGTATCTATAATCTCAGCCAAACCGGGGAATTTCCCAACTTCAAGGGATAATTCGAAATATTTAAGTGCTTTTGCATAATCTTTTTCATTAAAACCTTCTACCCCTTTATTAATACAAATATTCTGCATTCCGGGTGCCTGTAGCTTAAAGAAATTAACCATACGGCTTTTATCATCCAGTTCTAAGGATTTTTTATAGCTTTCCACAGATTTTGTAAGTGGATCGTCTGTTAAAGCTTGCACTGCAGCATCCGTAGAAGTGGCAATAGCCTGGTATACTTTACCCATTACAAACCAGGTTTTCGCTTCATTCATTGATTTTTCATTGGTCAATGCGGGTATTATTGCTTCATAGGCTTTGGTAATATTGTCCATTGACAGCAAATTATCTGCTTTTGTAACAGCTCCCATCTGGGCATTTGTTAGTTGGAACGCAAATACTGCTACAACAAATAATACAAATATTCTTTTCATCGGTTTTATTTTTAAATTTTAGCAAATGTAAAATATTTTAGAATATATGTCAAAAACATTGCCAAAGTATTCTTAAATATTCAATATTTCCCCCCTTTTATTCCTCTGATCTCTCCTCACCTTCTTCTGCGTTCATGTTTTCGTCCTCTTCATAGGCAGCAACAGGTGTAACTGCGGCAATGGAATCTCCATCGCGAAGGTTTATCAGCCTAACTCCCTGCGTTGCCCTTCCCATTACACGAAGTTTAGAGACACTTAGGCGAATGGTAATTCCGGATTTGTTAATAATCATAAGATCATCATTATCAGATACTTCTTTTATAGCAATTAAACCTCCGGTTTTAGCAGTTATATTGATGGTTTTTACTCCTTTCGCACCCCTGTTGGTTACACGGTAGTCTTCAATATCCGATCTTTTTCCATAGCCTTTTTCAGATACAACAAGGATGTTTTTCAGAGGATCAGAGATACATATCATTCCAATTACATCGTCATTTGGTCCTGCAAGTGTAACTGCTTTCACTCCGGAAGCAGTACGTCCCATTGGCCTTACCTTACTTTCAGGGAAACGTATTGCTTTACCACCACGGGTTCCCATCATAATCTCACTGTTACCATCTGTAAGTTTTGCTTCAAGTAACATATCATTATTCTTTATATTTATGGCAATTATACCACTTGACCGAGGTCTTGAATATGCCTCCAGCGATGTCTTTTTAATAATTCCCTTCTGTGTACAAAGAACAACATAATGATTCTTAATATACTCATCATCAGTAAGGTTAAGTACATTCATGAAAGCCATTACTTTATCTCCGGGTTCAAGCTGTAGCACGTTTTGTATTGCCCTTCCTTTAGATATCTTGGTCCCTTCTGGGATTTCATATACTTTAAGCCAGAAGCACTTACCCATCGTAGTAAAGAAGAGCATGGTGTTATGCATTGTGGCAGTAAACATGTGTTCCAGGTAATCTTCGTCACGTGCTACACTGCCTTTTGAACCAACACCTCCCCTGCTTTGCGTACGATATTCAGTCAAAGGTGTACGCTTAATATAGCCCAAATGTGAAATAGTAATAACCATATCATCATCGGCATAAAAGTCCTCAGGATTAAACTCTTCGGCATTTTGGACAATCTCAGTTTTTCGTTCATCGCCAAATTTATCTTTAATCTCCAGTAATTCCTCCTTAATAATGCCCATACGTATGGATTCATCAGAAAGTACCTTTTTGTAGTATTCAATAAGTTCCTGCAGTTGTTTATATTCTTCCTTAATCTTATCCCTTTCAAGGCCGGTAAGTCTTTGAAGACGCATATCCAGGATGGCCTTTGCCTGAATTTCTGTAAGGTTGAATTTACTCATCAGTCCGTCACGAGCATCATCCGGTGTTTTGGATGCGCGTATTAGACTTATTACTTCATCCAGGTGGTCAAGAGCAATTAGTAAACCTTCCAAAATATGTGCCCGCTTCTCTGCTTGCTCCAATTCATATTGTGTACGACGGGTTACAATCTCATGCCTGTGTTTTACAAAGTAATGAATAAGCTGTTTCAGGTTCAATGTACGTGGACGACCTGCAACAAGAGCAATATTATTTACATTAAAAGTAGTCTGTAATTGAGTAAGTTTCAATAATTTATTTAAAACGATGCTTGAAGTAGCATCTTTTTTCAGGATAATAACGATACGCATACCATTCCGGTCACTCTCATCATTTATATAGCTTATGCCCTCAATCTTTTTATCATTAATAAGGTCAGCCGTTTTACGTATTAGTTCGGCTTTATTTACCATGTAGGGTATCTCTGTTACAATTATCTTTTCCCTGCCTGAAGAAGTGACCTCAATCTCGGTTTTTGCTCTCAGCACAACCCTTCCGCGTCCTGTTTCAAAAGCTTCACGAACACCTGCCGTTCCATAGATTATCCCTCCCGTAGGGAAATCAGGAGCACTCACATACTTCATCAATTCTGCAATAGTTATCTCATTATTATCGATGTAAGCTATTGTAGCATCAATTACTTCTGTAATATTGTGAGGAGGCATATTTGTTGCCATACCTACAGCAATACCTGATGCACCGTTAACAAGTAAGATAGGAATACGTGTAGGCAGAACGGTCGGCTCTTCCAGTGTATCGTCAAAATTCAACTGAAAATCAACCGTATTTTTATTTATATCTGATAATGTTTCCTCGGCAATACGCATAAGACGGGCTTCCGTATAACGCATAGCTGCGGGGCTGTCGCCATCAACAGATCCAAAATTACCTTGTCCGTCAACCAAAGGATAGCGCAAAGACCATTCCTGGGCCATCCTCACCATAGCATCATAAACGGATGAATCACCATGCGGATGGTACTTACCAAGCACCTCTCCCACAATCCTGGCAGATTTTTTATAAGGCTTACTTGCCTGTATCCCTAATTCGGACATTCCAAATAATACCCTGCGATGTACAGGCTTTAAACCATCTCTTACATCGGGCAATGCCCTGGAAACGATTACCGACATTGAATAATCAATGTAGGCCGATTTCATTTCCTCTTCGATATTAATCTTTAATATCTTTTCTCCTTCCTGCATTATAGAGAAATTTAGTTATTACTAGTCCCTTTATTCAGGGTTTATTCTTATGTATATTTTGACAATATGATTGATCAGACAATGCTACGAACATTAAGCATAGTATATTGGTTAACAATAAATTACATCTCGTATCGTATGCCGTATAAATAGTTAGGATCAATCCTTTTTACACGGCTACGAAAATACTCATTTCGTTCAACTTTACCGCGAAAAATCAAATGATAATTATTAACATAAAAGTGTTTATAAATCCTTATCTTTTTTATTAGTATATTTGCATGGTGTAACTTAATTTTGATGTAACGAGTATAATTGAGGAAAGAAAGGCATGGATGCAAAATTTTCACAACAGATCAAAGACGTATTATCATACTCCCGCGAAGAAGCCATAAGGCTTGGGAATGATTATCTTGGATCCGAACATCTTTTTTTAGGGATTCTTCGCGATGGTGAAGGCATAGCTATCGACGTGCTGGTATCCCTTGGAGTGGAGCTGGTTGATTTGAAAAAGAACATTGAGGATCAGATACGCAAGGAAAATCCCGGAAAACAGCTTGATTCGGAAAACCTGCCTCTTATGCGTAATGCAGAAAGGGTATTAAAACTCATATACCTGGAAGCAAAATCTTTGAATAATCCCACTATAGACACGGGGCATTTACTTCTTGCCTTGCTGAAAGATGAGACGAATGTTGTTACTCAAATGCTTGAAAGCCAAAATATTAATTATGACCAGGTAAAATCGGAACTCCATCGTATTATTCATGATGTGAAGGCTGAGTTCCCGAATGACGAAGATGATGAAGAATCACGTGCAGGAAGTTTTGGAGGAGGCAGTGAAAAAGGTAGTGGCTCCTCACAACAATCTGCCAAATCAGGCTCAGAAACACCTGTCCTGGACAATTTTGGAACTGACCTTACCAAAGCTGCTGAAGAAAACAGGCTTGACCCTATAGTAGGACGTGAAAGAGAGATTGAACGTTTAGCTCAGATATTGAGCCGCAGGAAGAAAAACAATCCTATACTCATTGGAGAACCTGGCGTAGGTAAGTCTGCTATAGCAGAAGGACTTGCCAACAGGATTGTACAGCGAAAGGTATCAAGAGTACTTTTCGGTAAACGCGTGGTTACACTTGACCTGGCCTCCATCGTTGCCGGAACAAAATATCGTGGTCAGTTTGAAGAACGGATGAAAGCGATCCTGAACGAGCTTTCAAAGAACCCCAATGTGATATTGTTTATTGATGAGATACATACTATTGTTGGAGCAGGTGGAGCTACAGGATCGCTGGATGCTGCCAATATGTTAAAACCTGCCCTTGCCCGAGGTGAGATACAGTGTATCGGAGCCACTACCCTTGATGAATACAGGCAACACATAGAAAAAGACGGAGCACTTGAAAGACGTTTCCAAAAGGTAATGGTAGAACCTACTTCGCCTGAAGAAACAATTGAGATATTAAATAATATTAAAGAGCGTTACGAAGACCATCATAATGTATACTATACAGATGATGCCATCCTGGCCTGTGTAAAACTTACAGAGCGCTATATCTCCGACAGGCATTTGCCTGATAAAGCTATTGATGCCCTGGATGAATCAGGATCACGTGTGCACATTTCGAATATTGTGGTCCCTGCACGTATTCTTGAACTGGAAAAAACAATTGAAGACACTAAAAAAGAAAAAATAAAGGCCGTTAAAAACCAGAATTTTGAATCTGCCGCCAATTTCAGGGACAAAGAAAAACAATATGCCGAGCAGCTTGAAAAAGAAAAGGAAAAATGGGAAGAAGAACTTGCGAAGAACCGTGAAACAGTTACTGATCATAAAGTTGCAGAAGTTGTTGCAATGATGACAGGAGTTCCTGTTCAACGAATTGCCCAGGCAGAAGGAGCCCGTTTGCTGAAAATGCATGATGAGCTAGCAAATAGTGTAGTTGGTCAAAATGAGGCTATTATTAAGGTAGTGAAATCCATTCAGCGTAACCGGGCCGGGTTAAAAGACCCGAATAAACCTATTGGGACATTTATTTTCCTTGGACCTACAGGAGTTGGTAAAACACAGCTGGCAAAAGTGCTTGCCAAATATCTTTTTGATACCGTGGACAACCTTATTCGCATCGATATGAGCGAATATATGGAAAAATTTTCTGTCTCAAGACTTGTTGGAGCTCCTCCGGGATATATTGGCTACGAAGAAGGCGGACAACTTACTGAAAAAGTTCGCAGAAAACCCTATTCTGTTGTTCTGCTTGATGAGATTGAAAAAGCACATCCGGATGTATTCCATTTACTGCTCCAGGTACTTGACGAAGGGCAGCTAACCGACAGTCTTGGACGTCGCGTCGACTTCAAAAATACTATTGTTATTATGACTTCCAACATAGGGACCCGTCAACTGAAAGACTTTGGTGCCGGTATTGGTTTTAGCACAAAAGCCAAAGAGGAAGCGGCAAACGAGTTTGCTAAAGGAGTAATAGAAAAAGCTTTGAAGCGTGCCTTCGCACCTGAGTTTCTGAACCGCGTGGATGATGTTATCATATTTAACAACCTTACAAAAAATGATATTTTCAAGATTATTGATATTGAATTGAAAGGTTTGTTTGAGAGAGTATTTGCCCTTGGATATTCCATTGAGATATCGCCGGAGGCAAAAGATTATATTGCGGAGAAAGGTTATGACCTGCAATTTGGTGCAAGACCACTTAAACGTGCAATACAGAAATATCTTGAAGATCCTATGGCAGAAGTGATTATTAAAGCAGATATTAAGCCCGGAGATGTAATTAAGGTAAACTATGACAAGGAGAAAGATGAAATCGGTATTGCTCCGCAATCACAATCACCCAAAAAGAAAATGCAGGAACAAGGATTGGAAAGTAAAGAGGAGGATACTCCTGTAAATTAAACATTTCCGTCTTCTGCCTGGTTTCTACTACACTTCAATATCTAAAATTCATATATTACTATGCAAAATTTATAGTTCAAAGCTATTGCCAATAATCTGTTTTCTTTTACCATTAAGGCCCAAAGACTATAGTATGCAGGTAACTGGCAATATTGATGCAATCATTGCTGTTTCTTTTCTTTCTCTTTACTTTCATTCGCTTCCAATTCTTCCTCAAACTGTATGGGAGGCATGTATTTAATTATTTTCTGAGTAAATTCAGGGCTTTTAACCATGGTATAGCAAACCATATACTGGAATCCTTCCACTGAAACATCGAAGTAAAAGTCCATTCTGCCTTCCGGCCTGAAATATGGAATAACAAAAGTATATCCCATTTTATCGTCCTCTTCAATTGTACCTAAATCGTTAAGAGTTATGTATTTAATCAGCTGCTGATCTGCTTTTAAAATAGCTTCTCCCCTCCTTACATCCACAGAATTTGATTTTGGAGTAAAATAATGAATCACCAGGATACTTTGTCCCCACTTAAATACACCATAGGGATTTAAAGTATCTAACCGAAGTTTTATTGCCCTGTCAGTAAGCTTCGACAAGTCCATCTTGTTTCCCAGCTTATCATAATAGTCTGAAATTGCGGCAGCAACAACATTTCTCTTTTTATAAAAATATGCAGGTGGCAAGGGTGTTATTGTGTAATTTGAGTAAGTGATGCAATGGTCAACAATTCTGCCTGCTTCCTCAATATGCTGAATACTATCTGACTCAACAAGGGGCAGAAACAATTTATCAAAGAACTTTTCTTTTGAAGTAAGCCTTTCCAGGTCGTAAGGAGAACTTAGGTCAAATTCCCTGGCATCTGCAGCCTTCCAATAATTCTCGAGGTAATTGATTGTTGTATTCTGCCCTCCGGTTTCCATAGCATATTTTATGGCCAGAACGCATATTCTCTTCGCTTTCTCATATCCTTCAACAGTTTCCAGATCGGTATATTTTTCATATTCTTTTTTAAAGTTCTTTTCACTTTTAAACAAATCCTGATATTTTATTCTTTGCAGCCGTACCTCTTCGTACCACCTTTTTTCATATTGTGTATAAAAGTCAACCGAAACCTGATCCTTCTTTTTTCTGGATTCTTCTATTTTTGCCCGTGTCATATCTATTGCAGCATCCAGTTTCTCGTCAATAACAAACTCCTCATATTTCTTCATGAAAATAGCTTTCTCAAGTTCTTTTTGAGTGAAATAAATCGAAGCATCCATGTTATTTTTTTGTTTTTTTAACCTTTCTTCCAGGATGTCAATTTTCTTCTGCAGGCTGTCAAAAAGAGCCTGTTGTTCTTGAGTATAGGACAACACAGATTGAGAATAGCCTGATAAACAAGATATTACAATGAATAATATGTACAACAGGAACCTTTTCATTCAATTCATGTTTGACTTTAAAATAACGATATTTGCCTAAATATTTGTACGTTACAAAATAAAAAAAGTATAGTACTGATATTATGCAAAGTTAAGCCTTTCTTCTTAAATAGTATTTTATTAATGAATGTAACAAATGCACGTTATCATCATCCATGGCAGCCAGCTTTTCCATTAACCGGCCGTATAAAGCAGGGTTATCTGCAACTTGCAGGTCATTTAATATCGTAATTACTTTCTGTTTAAGCTCTTTATAGGATTTTTCTTCACCGTTTTGCTCCTTACCTGTCTCAATGCTAAGTTCATTTATAAACAATTGGTGCGCATAAATCATCACTGCCTGGGAAAGATTAAGTGATGGATATTGGGTTTGCATAGGAACATACGAAACCATGTCGCACAGACTTATTTCTTCATTAGTAAGGCCCGATTCCTCCCTCCCAAAAACAAATGCTACAGAAGAAACCGAGTTTTTCTTTTTTTTGAATATTTTCTTTAATAAGTGTACAGGATATACTTGTGTATTTATACTCCTGTTTTTAGCTGAAGTCGCAACCAAAAAGTCAATGTCTTTCGTTGCTTCTTCCAGGGAAGCAAATACCCGTGCATTTTCCAGTACTTCCACAGAACCATGAGCCAGACGCCTTGCTTTTTCCTGCATGTGGTCTTGAGGATTTACCAAACGAAGCTTTGAGAAACCCATAGTATGCATCGCACGTGCGCTTGCACCAATATTTTCTGGCACCTTCGGCTCAACCAGTATAAAAATTATTTCCATATATTTTCTCCCTGGAATTTATCCTGCAAACTGTTAATTATTCCAAAATTACCAAAAAAATATGGTGCTTTCAATCCATAAGATTAAATTAGATTGCTATTTTTACGCAACATTTATGCCTCTACCGGATATGATTAAAGAAAAATACAGCTTCCTTTTTAGAAACCTTCTCAAAGGCTTTATATGGCTTATCATCATTGTTGGAGGCTTTATTGTATTATCCAAAGTGATAAATCCTGATTATACCCGGTGGCTTGAACCTCTTTATAGCAGTCCTGCTAAAGTTTATACAGTATTTTGTCTTTCAGAACTTTTATTTGGAATATTTCCACCTGAGCTGTTTATGTTATGGGCCCTTAAGTATTATGAACCATCCCAATACGTGTTTATAATTGCTGTACTCACAGGGATATCCTATGCTGCCGGTGCTATTGGATATGGCTTTGGAAGATATCTCAATACCACAAAGATGTATCGATATCTACGCAAAGTTAGACTCAGGAAATATGAGAACCAACTTTTAAAGTATGGATTATATCTTATAATTGTAGCAGCCCTCACCCCTGTACCATATTCGGCTATATGTATGCTTGTAGGTTCGGTCGGATATCCGGTGAAAAAGTTTTTTATTTACTCCGGTTTTCGTATTGTTCGTTTTGCAGTATATTCCTATTTTGTTTGGGAAGCCGGGGTATTGGCGTTTTAACTTAACTTCCATCTGATAAAGGTTTCACGCAGAGGCCGCGAAGTAAAAACGCGAAGAGCGCAAAGATAAACTAAATCATATCTTCCTTATCCTTAAATTCTTAGGTGTTATTTCAAGATATTCGTCGTCTTTTATATATTCCATAGCTTCTTCGAGTGAGAAATCTATTTTTGGGGCTATTTTCACGTTTTCATCCGAACCAGAAGCCCGCATATTCGTGAGCTTTTTACCTTTGATAACATTTACATCCATATCTCCCAGTCTGGTATATTCGCCAACCACCTGACCTTTATAAACATTTTCGCCCGGCTCAATAAAGAATACTCCCCTGTCCTGCAAACGATCTATTGCATAAGCTGTTGCCTGTCCTGTTTCCAGAGATACAAGTGATCCCTTATGTCTGTCTGGAAAATCTCCTTTGTAAGGCTCATAACCTTTTAGTCGATGCGTCACAACTGCTTCTCCGGCTGTTAAGGTTAACAAGGCATTACGCAAACCGATCAATCCTCTTGAAGGTATCTCAAATTCAAGGTGTTGGCGATCTCCTTTCGTTTCCATTACCTTCAGCTCACCTTTACGTTGTGATACGATTTCTATTACTTTACCAGACATGGTATCTGGCACATTTACTACAAGTATCTCAACAGGCTCACATTTTTTCCCACCAATTTCTTTATAGATAACGTAAGGTTTTCCCACTTGCAACTCAAAGCCTTCCCTGCGCATGGTTTCAATAAGAATAGAAAGGTGCAATATCCCTCTGCCATAAACGTTGAATTTGTCTTCCGAAGAGGTTTCCTTCACTTTAAGCGCCAGGTTTTTCTCCGTTTCTTTAAATAAACGGTCCCTTAGATGCCTTGATGTGACAAACTTTCCTTCTTTACCAAAAAACGGTGAGGTATTAATAGTGAAAAGCATGCTCATGGTAGGTTCATCAACATTTATACGGGGCAGGGCTTCCGGTTCATTGAGGTCGCTCAGCGTATCCCCTATATCAAAATCATCCAGGCCAACTATAGCGCAAATATCCCCGCTTCGTACTTTATCCGCTTTTTCCTTGCCTAAACCCTTGAACTCATACAACTCTTTAACTTTCACTTTTTTAACCTTGCCATCACGCTTACTAAGCGCGTATTCTTTGCCTATTTCCATATCACCCTTAAACACCCTGCCAATGGCAATACGCCCAACAAAACTTGAGTAATCAAGGGATGAAATTTGCATTTGTGGCTTCCCTTCCCTGTATGGTGCTTCTGGAAATACCCTGAGAATAGTATCCAGCAAGGGACGTATGCTATCTGTCGGCTTTTGCCAGTCATCACTCATCCAGCCATGCTTTGATGAACCGTACACGGTAGTAAAATCAAGCTGTTCTTCTGTAGCATCCAGGCTGAACATCAATTCAAAAACCTTTTCGTGCACTTCATCAGGACGACAATTCTCTTTGTCTACCTTATTAATAACTACGATAGCCTGTAAGCCCATGTCAATAGCCTTTCCTAACACAAAACGGGTTTGCGGCATAGGCCCTTCGAAGGCATCTACTAAAAGTAAAACTCCATCAGCCATACGTAATACACGTTCTACTTCGCCACCAAAATCAGCATGGCCCGGGGTATCTATAATGTTAATTTTTACATCCTTATAAGTAGCTGCTACATTTTTTGACAAAATGGTAATACCCCTCTCCCTCTCCAGGTCATTACTATCCAGGATAAGGTCACCGTGGTCTTTGCGTTCATCCAGCATTTTACACTCATGAATAATCCTGTCTACCAGCGTGGTTTTGCCATGATCGACGTGTGCGATGATGGCAATGTTTCGAATCGACTGCATCTTTTCTCCCTAAAATTTGAAGGCGCAAAAGTACAATTGTTTTTGAGAATACGGAATGGTTTGAAAGAAATTATTTCATTGAGTTATGTTTTTAAAACATATATACGATAACATGAGCACTTAAAATCTGCAATTATTGAATTATTATCATATTAAAAAACATCTCTCCAATCTCTGTATATGATCTTAAAATATAAACGCCTTCAGAACAATTTGATAGATTGATCTGTAATGAACCTGTTAATCTATCTGTTTTTTGAAAGACAATAGAGCCTGATATTTTCAAAATTTCAATTTTAACTATATCTTTAGAACAATCTGATAATTCAACAGTGAAATCACCTTTATTAGGATTGGGATATATCTTTATACCATTATTAGTTACTTTTGGATAAATGTCTAATATTTCACCAGATTTTATCGTATCGTTTATACGATATGGAATTATTGTCTTTGAAGCCTCATCATTTAAATTGTCAGCCATGTATGTACATGGTCTTGTATCCGCAATAAAATATGCATTATCTTCCGTATAAAATCCAGGACCTAGTTCTACTGCAGTTTCTGCAAAAATCGCCAGCATTTTATTAGCTTTTGCACTTAAATAACTAGCAACTACATACGTTCCGGTTCTATTAATAATTGTAATATCTGTATCAAATAAATAAACAAAAGGATCATTACATCTGCAATTATAAATAGTATACTCCTGTGACCAAATTGGCTCATTATTATCATCGTAAGCCCATAATTTTATACTACAAATCATGGATCCGTCGCAAATTTCATAAATTTGATCCAGAGGTAAATACTCATCTGTCCTAAAATACGCAATTGATTTATCATGCGCTGCATCACCATCTGAAATTGAAAAATACGCTGCTTGATCTCTAATCTCCTTAGGAATCGTATTAGAAGGTAAAAGTATCTTTGAAATAGTATCAGATGACATATTCATTAGCATAGTAGGTTGATGAACATTTATTAACCTGTAATTCATTTTTTCTCCGTTTATAACTGACAGGCATTTATCATAATTACCGTCAACATATAACTTGATAGTAAGATCTCTGTCGAAATCAGAATAATTTCCCTTAGCTCTAAAGGCAATTAAATTATTTCCATACAGATCGAAAGTAATTTCATCATTTATGATCCAATCCAACTCATCTGACAAATCATTTATATTCTGCATAATTGTATGCTGACATGCAGAGGTATAAGTATATATAGTAACGGTATCCCCTCTCGGATCAATTTCTCTTTCATTTTCGGACGGATCAAATTCCTTTGGATATATTGTATAGTTTTTTGTTGTACTAATATTAGATGAAAGTTCGAGATGAAAGTAATCTTTTATTGGATTTTGAAGCACACCGGGTTGTTTTAACTCATCCCATGTATAAGTACCAAAACCGCCAGATGAATAATATGTATGCCAGTATTTCACTTCATCACAATAAGGATCTACTGGGGAAATACACTTTGTCATATTAACAGGATAGTGCACCTCCAGTTTATAACGACAACAGCCTCCATATGTACTTTTAAACTGAGGAGAACTTTCATCCGTTATAGTAAAAACAACATAACCATCTTCATTTATAGTATATGACAAACCAATAACTGGTCTTTCTCCATAGTATTGGCATGAACCGGGAGTTGTTGGTTGTCCTGTCACATATAAATTAAGTGACCTGGAATCAACTAAACTTCCATCTCTATATAATTCAAATGTTGAAGTAAAATTACCAAATGTATCAGGAGTTAATGTTTTAATTGTATTATTTATGTTTAAATCTGATGCTGAAATAGTATTAACTTCTGAATATGTATAACCTGGAACTGTCAGTGAGAAATTATAATAGGCACTTCCAAAACTTGGAGGATCAGCCACAGTTATCTCATAATTGAAATCAATATCATCGCCAACATTAAATACACCACCTGAAGGATCAGTTGTAAAATCTAAAATAAAACCATTACTACTGGTAAATGTTATAGATCTTTCGTATTCATAACATTCCAATGGAGAACAATCATAGGTTGCCTGGAACCAGTATACAATATTTAAATCAACACTTATATTAAATTGTCCGTTGAAATATATATCAGGATCCGTTTTACTGTATGAGTGGCTTTCAGAATAGTATGAATCTCCCAAATTCTTTCTAACCTCAAGTGTATTATAATCTCCAAAATCCCAACTAAAATCTCTCCAACAATAACCATCTGATGAACTTACAGGTTCATTAATAGAAAACGTAATATCAACAGTAGTAGTAGTTTCACTTATTGTATAAGTAAAAAGATTATATGTTGAATTACACTGTGCATAGCCGGAAACAATTGATAGTAAAATGAGAAAAAGAATTACCAATATTGATTTTAGTATCACTTTATTTACCATTTCTTAAAGTTAATTTTTATTGTTTCTACCACAACTGATCCATTCTTAACCTTTACTTTATATTTCTTTTCAGTATCAATATAGTTATGAAACACTATAGTTTGACTATTGAAGTTCGCTGTAACACCGTCTCCAAATTCAATTGTATAATTGTTTGCTGTATTATTAGCGAAATACACGCCTTTAATATCTTCGCAGGCTCCGGAAACATATAATTCAAATGACTTATCCGGATTCGGAGTTAAAAAAGGATAAATATCTCCACCAGTTATCAGATCCTCATCCAGATCCCAACCTGTCCCGGTTGAATCAATAAAAACCGGAGCATATTGAGGTTCCCTGACATTAATTAATTTAGAACCTGCACTGTCAATACCCTCGAATTGTAATATATTCAATCCTTTCTTGCAGGAATCTGCCGGCATAAGATAAGCATAGCTTTTCGCATCGCCTGCTTTTGACATACTTGATGTAAATTTTGTTACTGCATCAGGAGTTATTAGTGAAATTTTGAGCCCTTTTAAAGGCAACGAAGCATGTGTAGAAATTGTAATATTATTTGTTTTTGTAACAGGATTATTTTGTGTCTCGCTAAAAACAAATTGTGTTCCATTATATGTTCTCGTATATTGATAGGCATTACCAGTAGCAGTTGCATTTTTTATTGTTAAGTCCGCAATAAAAGGAGGCAAAATATATACAAGATCATCATATCTTTTGGTATAGGGGGTTGCATATGATCTGTCTTTGCATAGTGTGCCGGATAATATTACATTAAAGTCACCACTTTTATTATAGTTATGCTCGGGATTACGGTCTTGGGATATTTTCCCATCACCAAAATTCCAATTAAGATCGGGGAAATAAGCAGTATCCGTAAGATCAAAAAATTTTACCATAGCTGGATCACCTAATGGATCAAAAAATGCACTAAAATCAAATGGGGGATTTGATATTGTGCCGTCTATTTTTATCTGATAATCATCATTTGGGTTGGTAGTTTTATCATCTAATCGGGTAACTATAATAATAATTTTTTCAGTACCTGAAGTGCATAAAACCAATTCACCCATTCCATTTTTTAATTGTAAAGATTGTTTTTCCTTTAAAGTAAAACCATCTGTAATATAACAATTAACATGATATCTCGCATAATTACCTGTGTTATATGGGTCGCTATTGAATACAATCTTTTCAGGACCTGAACATGAAGACCTTGTATGATAATGTGTACGAAACATAAATGGAACCCTGATATCAAATATGCTTGAATCCTTGCCATTGCATGCAGGAATACCATCAAATGATTTATCTTCAACTATTGATGATGATATCATAGTATAGAAGTTTTCTTTATTAGGATCGTCCCAGCAATTTAAATAACCACCTGTATCATACACCCAACTGGTATCGTGAAAATAAACCTTTTCTGCAAAATCGATTATAAGATCATCAAAAGCGGTAAAAACACCCCCATTATTAATGTTTGCATTCTTTAATTCTTGCTCCATAAAATCTTTAATATCAGTAAAATTAGACGTATCTATAGCATCATAAGCTTTACATGTCTCTTTTAAAATTGATAGTCTATTCCTTTCAGAAGTTGTTACATTATAATTATGTTCATATATATACCTCCAGAATAAAGCAGCTTTATATTTTTGATGATGAAAATCAAAGTGTTGATAATTCTGATCCAATGTATTCTCCATTATAGCATTACAATATTCTTCGTATGTTCCCCTATGGGCAATACTATATCCTTCATTTCTTCCTTTTATTCTAAAATATTCCATAAAAACAGTTTCAAAAGATTTGGCCTGACCCTCGAAAAGCCACATTCTATTTTTAAGTTCATCGTCTAAATCATTCGAATTTATAAAATTGCTTTTAATTTTGTTCAATGACATATGGCTCCATTGAATACCATGAAAGAATTCATGCATAATTGCTTTTAACAATAAACTCTCCTCACTGATTAAATAACTATTTGCATACCATGTTTGCATTAATCTGCAATCAATATAAATAGTCCTGTCATAATCTTCAATCCATGCACCAAATTCAGTACCTTGATGATACTTGAACTTTACTTTTGGAAAAAGTTCATAGAAGTTATCTATTATAATAACATAATTGGAATCGTTATCTACGGGCATATCAATAATTCCATTCTTATTTATTCCATCGCACAAATCCCAATTTACTACTTCTTTGTTCCAGGATTCCATCAATGAGGTCTTTACGTTACTCACAAAAGTTGATGCATGTGAAATTCCTTTTGGATGATAATAGAAGAAATCATCAACATAATAAATTAAAAAATAATATGGGGCTGATGGAATTGTTTGTTTATCAGTTTTCTCAAGTACAATAAAAACATTATCAAAAGAACAGAGCAGGTTACCAGAAGCAGTATCTCTCAGTTCAATAGTAAATATCCCCGGTGACCCTATTGTATCCATTCTTAACCATTCGGATGAACTACCAATATTATCGGAGAACATCAAACAACTATTATAATAAGTTGTATTAAAGAATTTCTTAACAAACCGAACCTCTACTGATTGATTTTTTAAAGTAAGATTACTTAACTCCAATTTACCATATACTTGTTTCAACCCGGAATAATCACCTATAATAAAATAATAGTTTATAAATGTGTCAGGATAATCAATATATTTTTCCGCACTACTATAACCAATAATGTTAAGTTTTGGTTGACCTATTGAGTTAATTTGTATGACAATCAGAAAAAATAATGAAATGATTATTCTGGGCCAATTATTTTTATATAGTATTTGATTTAATAATTCCTGCATGTATTTATTTTCATTCTTGTACCTCATTTGTTTTTTATACAAGTTTTATATTATTCGAAGAAATAAACTGTACTAAATTCATTTTCCCAATACATTATATAACATTTAAACTGTTCGTTCTCAAAACATATCAAAAATGTGTGCTCATAGGTCCTGGAAAATCCATCATCGTTTGTTTCGGTAATTCGTATATTTACTCTTTTATTAAAAATATAATTAAAGTCTGGCACTTTCTCATTAGTGTCTGTTTGTTCCAATAAAACAATTTTTTTATCCAATCCCTGTTGAAAATAGAGAAAAGCAATAAACCTGTCAGTAAAACTTGAATTTTTATTCCCAATTTCTGAATATACTTTATTAAATTTATTTCTAGCACTATAAAATTTCCCCTCTTGATACATTGAGAAAGTTTCACTTGGTGGATATTTTATTATTCTTGTAACAACAAAATATGCATCTGGAAAGACCTGCTTTAGAATATCCGGAACACTATCTCTAATTGAGCTAACGTAAGTGATACCATCCAATTCAACATAGTCCGTTCCATTTTTTAATTTCGTAAGATTAGTATCCTTCCCCTCGCAATAATCACCCGTTTTCTTTATCGTATCAATCTTCTCTTTGTTTTCAACATCATTAAATTGAAGTACCTTACTTGTGTTATTTACTTTTGTGCTGTCCTTATCACTCCTCACAATTTTTGAAGTATTCTTGCATTCAGAAAATAATACAACAATAACTATTATAAATATTGCATAGAGAAATTTTACAATGTGTTTCATAAATCTTAACGGGTTTTTTGCAGTTCTTCAATCTTCTTATTTTGCTCCTCAATAAGCATTTGCTGTGCTTCGTTTTCCTTTTTCAGTTCGATAAGATAGAGTGTAAGTTCTTCCACTTTTCTTAACAAGAGGTCATCCATCTCACTCAGGCTATACCCGTTCTCCTTAAACTCTTTTGCAGAGGGTATTTCGGGCAGGTGCTTATTCTTTTTTATATAATGCTCAAGCTCATATAAATTCATTAAAGTATAGTCTTTCTCAAACACAAAGTCTGAACTGGGTACATTATCTATTACAGTTACTTTCTCACAGAGGATATTGCCGTTTACGGTGAGCATATTACCTGTAACTTGGGCAGCTCCTATTGTTACGTATGAGGTGAAGTGGGATTTACCGTTAAAGTAACCGGCAAATCCAGTTGTTGCCAAACCAAAAATACCTGTACCACTTGTGGCGCGACCATATACTCCATTTCCACTTTCAGTTAATCCAAAAACACCATTATATTTACCGTAACCATTTATTCCATCCCCATTGCTAGCATAACCTTTCACACCAGCACCATCAGTGCCAATTGCGTTTACACCATAATGATACCCTATTGCTTTAACACCAATCGAGCCTCCATCACTCCAAGTAGAAGCATCAAAGTAGCCTGCAATTATTTCATCTGGATCACTTCCTGTACTACTAGCAGTTACTTTTAATGCTGTAACATCCCCAAAATCAACATCATTGGTTTCAAATATTGTAACTTTAGAATCAGCCATATCACTAGTTCCAAAACCTACTTTCCCACTGAAATATGCTTTTCCATAAAATTTTCCTGCAAATCCACTAGTTGAGGTTCCATTTATTGCGCATCCTGTTTGTGAATATCCATAAACACCTGTTTGAATTCCATCAGCTCTGATTCCTAGAGTGCCTTTTGCCCATATTCCTATGGATTGACCGTATTCAAGGTCTGCATGAGGAATGACATCAAAAATCCCGCCAATTAAATTTCCATCACTTCCAACAGAAGTATTATCAACAAATACACTCAATCCAGTTATATCCACCGAACCAACTGAAGTTGTATGTATTTTTAATCCAGTAAATTCTTGGTTCAAAATTGTATTGTTAACAGTAATATCAGCGATAGTTCTGTTTGATGTTGGTAAGCCGGTCCCATCTGTGACAATTGAGAGTTTTGAAGTTGGACTTGTGGTCCCTATTCCAACTTTTCCATCTATCCTGTATACATTTCCATTGTTTTCGTCCCAGGGACTGGTTGTTCCGCCTCCAATATTTGCTGTGGTCAACTTGGTACCATCCGGAAAAATAATCCCACTACCTGTAGTGTATAACTTAATATCACCCGAATTTAGAAAGCTGATCTTTGTTGATAAAGGCATATAATCAGTATTACCCAGCCTGAAATCCAAATCATAAACAAAATTATAATTCAAATAGTCTAATTTGGTCTGAATATCCCAATAATAGCCATATTCATCCCAATTGGTCAAACGAATACAGGGTGGTGTATACAAGTCGGAAGCAGCAATATCAAGAAACTTTGTCGGATAATCTGTATTAATACCAATATAATCAAAGGAATATGTCCTGGTTCCGGTTGGAGAAATCCATTGACCCTTAACCTGTACTGAAGTAAATAAGGTAAATCCTATAACATTTGTTATTATAAGAATTTTTAACTTTTTCATGATTTTAAATTATAATATTTATCTAATGTCTAATATTTCAGTAACATGCAAATTTTTCCCCTGTGCCAAGTGCTCACTGTTTTCTATACCTAATTATTACATGTCCATACAAATATATACAAATTGAAAAATATTTCACAACAATTCACATATTTTATATGCCTAAATAAACAAACCTGAATTTAAAGAACATTTACAAGCATCAAAATATATTGCTATTGCTAATACTAATAACACTACTATTCAACTTTTTAAGAATATTGCTTAAATCCTCAATGTAAATATTTACTGGATTTTTATATTTTTTATTATTATATTTCTTTTTATATTGTATCTCTTTTTTTACCAATTTCAAACCTAAACCAATAACCTATGAAACGAATTTTATTATTAAACATCTTTTTGGTATTGTGTTTAACCTTTATTTATGCACAATCCGAATTAATTATCGATGAAAACTTCCAGCAATGGGATCCCACTGAAGACACTAATCCTGATACTTGTGAATTAGGACTTGTTCATGTGGATAGTTTTATATACAGAGACATGTCCCTGGTTACTTCCAGTGGCACTGTTCCTATCTCTGTAAAAATGATGAAAGCTGCTATTTCTCCTACATGTGGATCAAAATTGTATAACCGGGATGGAGATCCTATGCCGGATGGAGTAAGCTTGGGATTTGTTCAGTTAGCAAAAATTGATACAGTGACAGATACGATCGGGATATTTGTTTTTGGCCCGATTGCGCAAATTGACAGCATTGTTTTTGCACATTCAGCAACAGGATCAGGTCGTGGTATCAGAATTTATAAATCTTATACTAATGATACAACCTGGGAACGTGCTACACTTGATGAGTTCACTGATGGAAATTCACAATTAGGAGTAATACATAAAGTTGATATTAATGATACAAGTGTTTATATAAAATTCACATCCGGCATTAAACAAAGTGATGAAACCTCTCAGCATTCAAGGTTACATAACCTGAAGGTTTATGGAATTCCCGGTGAATATGTTACGCCCACTATTATACAGAATACCAGGCAAATTAATAGTACACTGAGCATATATCCTACTCCAGCCAGTAGCTTTGTTAACATTAAAGCACCAATGGCCATTACCAAAGGCAGCCTGGAGATATATAACCTGGTAGGAATACGCGTGTACAACCAGGAGGTTAATCAACAATTAACCAAAGTAGATGTAAGCGAATACACCCAAGGTGTGTATATTGTGCAGCTAAAAGCCAACAACAAGGTATATACGCGACAGATGGTGGTGAAGTAGATTAATTCAGACCTAACAGGTTTTTTAAACCTGTTAGGTCTTTACCATAAACAGAAGAAGCCCGGCAAAAAACCGGGCTTTCTTCCTTTCCCAACAATTATGATAATAAACCTATTTTTCTATAATTATGCCACTCCCTGACGAGAGTGCGCAGCGGTACTGGTAAAAGACTGTGTTACCTAGTAAACACAGTTTACAACGTATATCAACTTTTGTTGATTTGTCTCCAGTGATACAATGATTAGATTCTTCATACTATTTACCTTTTTGTATTAGATATTCAACAGATCTTTGTCGGCCTGTTCCAAATACCTGAAGTCTGTGCGCATAAGCGATTCTTCAAATATTTGCGCCGTTTCCAGGCTGTCTTCGTCACCCTCTTCGTAGTACCAGTTTATTTGAATGCTATCAATAGAATGATTGGCATCCAGGTACTTAAACATATCCATCAATTTTCGTGAAGAACTGGAATTGAAATAGTCAAGGCTGATATCCAGCTTTACATTTTTCACATCCAGGCTTTCAACCCATGAAATCAGGGGTGAGAAAAACTGATCTGCATTCTCCGGCAGCGATCTGCCTTTTAAAGACATTTGGCCATCGGTATTAAAAATTACCTCCGGTGTCTTCTTTGTTGCTTCAATTAGCAGGTTTTTCATATGTATTAAATTTTCAATCATCAATATTACATTTACCCCTTTATAACTATGTTACGCAAAAGTAACCCCGGGGTAAAAAAATATTGACATATGTAGTAAATAGTATGATGACTTGTCTTTTTTTTAGTATTAATAAATAACGCATATGATGAACGTTTAATTTCTTCTGACAAATGAAAACTGTTCATAAATATAATATATACAATTTACTCAATTTTAAAGTAAAAGTCAATAGACATAACACCCATCTTTTTAATATGTTTAATGTTTTATCAACAAAAATGAAATGATCCAAAAACTACCTGAATTGTTCATATTGTAATGATTTAGATAGCATTTATTTTATTATTTATCAGTGTTTTAACACACATTTAACTTATTTTGTGAATTATTTTATATGTTTTACATACGAACCTTACACAAAATTTTATCAATTTTATACCGTTAATTAATAGGCGTAATAATTATGCTTATGGAGAGAATAAAAGATATGACTATAGAGAAAACAGCATATACTCCTGAAGATTTTTCCATCAGGCCTCATGTAGCTATTGTTGATGAAATAATCCGCATAATGAGTTTACAGATGGATGTTTCAATAGAATTATCAGAATGCGGACCCTATGAATCGGGAGAATCAATACATGAGATTCGAAAATATTTTAAAAAGCTTCGAGCACTAACGCGTCTGGTAAAGAACGCCTTTGGTCCACAGACCTACGAACAGGAAAATTATCATTACCGTAATTTAGGACGTCTTATTTCTCCATTACGGGATGGAGCGATATTTATTGAAGTATGGGATAAACTTTTAAATGACACGAGCCATAAATCATTAGTAAAACCTATTTATGAAGGAATAAAAGAAAGCCTGACAGATGCTATGAATTTAAAAATTGATCAATTCCTTATTAAGGAAGACCCGCTAAGCCTGATACGGAGAGGCTTGATTTCTGCAAAAGAAAGGCTTATATCAACACCGGGATTTGCTCCTACCCTTACAATATTAAAACAAGGTTTGACAGACACTTTTCAAACAGGTAAAACAGCCATGCAAAATGCAATAAATGATCCTAATATTGAAAATCTGCATGAATGGAGAAAACAAGTGAAATACCTGATGTACCAGCTTGACACGATACAAAAAATTGCGAAAGGTATTCCTGATCAACTTTATACTGATTTTGACGTACTCTCCGATCTCCTTGGAGATGATCACGATTACGCTGAGTTAGCGAAAGAACTGGAAAACCATTTACACGTTTTACAATATGATGAATACCTGGAAAAACTTAGGAATATAATTGATAATGACAGAATAAAGAAACAACAGGATGCATGGCCCATAGGAGATAAATTATATAATAATTGTGAGGCTGTGATCCTGTCTTCGCTGGAATAGGAAGTATACTATTTCAATATGGTATCAATATCCGTATAGGGTATACTAAATGCATCTGCGACATTTTTATATACACATTTACCTTTGTACGTATTCACTCCCATTTTTAGTGCATTGGACAAGTTACAGGCTTTTTCCAGCCCGTTTTCTGCAATCATAAGGCCATAGGGTAAAGTAGTGCTTGTTAAAGCATTTGTTGAGCTTAAAGCCACAACACCCGGCATATTGGCAACACAATAGTGTACAACATCATCAATTACATATACCGGATCATCATGTGTGGTGGGTCTTGTTGTTTCTGTACATCCTCCCTGGTCAACAGCTACATCCACAATGACCGAACCCGGTTTCATGAGTTTCAAATGTTCACGCCTGATAAGTTTAGGTGCCCTGGCACCGTGAACCAGAACTGCACATACAATCAGGTCACTTTCGGCTAAAACAGCTTCAATATTGGCGTCGGTACTATATAATGCTGTAATTCGGCTGCCGAAAATATCATCCAGGTATGCCAACCGTTCAGAGTTAATATCCAGTATCGTAACATCAGCACCAATACCTGTAGCAATTTTGCATGCATTCGTACCCACAACACCACCCCCAATAATACCTATCTTGCCACGTCGCACCCCAGGCACACCTCCCAGAAGAACTCCCCTGCCTCCGAATGTTTTTTCGAGGTACTTTGCACCTTCCTGAATGCTTAACCTGCCTGCTATTTCACTCATTGGTTTCAAACATGGCAGAAATCCTCCTGGCTCTTCAATGGTCTCGTATGCCACACCTTTAACATTTCTCTCCATTAAAGCTTCAGTTAGTTTCCTGTCAGCTGCCAGATGCAAATAGGTATATAGTATTTGATGCTCATGGAACAGATCATATTCAGTGGATTGAGGTTCTTTTACCTTTATTATCATATCAGAAGCATCATATATATTCTTTTTATCCTCCACAATGATTGCTCCGCAGTTTTCATAATCTGCATCAGGAAAGCCGGCAGACTCTCCTGCGCCCTTTTCAATGTAGACTTTATGACCTCGGCTTACATACGATTTTACGCAGGAAGGGGTTAGTCCTACACGATATTCGTGTTTTTTGATTTCTTTTACACAGCCTATTTGCATGGTGATTGGTTTATATTGTTAATATTGTTTTCCTCGTTTTTTGGTCTCTACCTTTTCGCGCCAGGGTATTTGCCTGCCTCGTTTATTGGCCAGTGCCTGCGCGATTTTAACATCTACATATATTACCAGGGACGTTGCCCCTGGCTATAATATTTCGCCCCTTCAGGGCATATTCTTCATTAATCTTGTCCTATATTTGTTAAAGTGTATATTTTTATTAATCCTTTCTAATACAAGTCTCTGCTGTTTCGCGCCAGGGTAATTATCTGCCTCGTTTTATGGCTTGTGCCGGCGCGATTTTAACATCTACATATATTACCAGGGACGCTGCCCCTGGCTATTCATACTACGCCCTTTACCTTCGGTGAGCCCGTAAGCCCGGTTCAGGGCATTGCTGCTTATGAATAATGCCTTGACATATACTATATAAATTTACAAAAAAACAAGGATAGAAAAAGAAACGAAATTAGAAATTTGCTAGACATTATGCAGTTTTTCACCACAGTTATAACAATACTCAGCCTTGGGATCATGACCTTTAGCACCGCAGCTTTCACATTGCTCAAGATTTCCATATCTTCTCAATGAATTGATTTCCGAAGTTACAATACCTGTTGGGACAGCAATTATTGCATAACCCAGTATCATAATAATGCTTGAAAGAAATTTACCTGCCACAGTCTGAGGGGTAATATCCCCATAACCAACAGTGGTAAGCGTTACCACGGTCCAGTATATTCCCTGTGGTATGCTTGTAAAACCATTGGCCGGGCCTTCTATCAGATACATTATCGTTCCAAGTATTATGACCACCATAACAATAAAGAAGAAAAATACCAGTATTTTTTGTCTGCTATTAGCCAGTGCCAGAATTATCATCTCTCCTGCTTTCAGATGATAGTCGAGATGCAGTATCCTGAATAACCTGAGCATACGTAATGCCCTGAGGATAATAAGGCTCTGTCCTCCGGGAATAATCAAACCTATAAAAGCCGGGATAATAGCCAGAAAGTCGATTATACCATAAAAACTAAAAATATAACCCGAAGCCTTCTTCACAATCATTATCCTGACGATATACTCTATCGAAAAAACAATCGTGATAATCCATTCAAGCGTTTTAAGCAGTTCGCCATGTTTTGTATTAATTTCTACTACGCTTTCTAAAAGGATAACTACAATACTAAATAGTATAACCAGCAAAAGCATTATATCAAATAGTTTTCCACCAAACGTATCTGATTCAAATACAATGGTATATAGTTTCTTTTTTAATGTATTCATGTAGATATTTTTAATAGCTTTTGGTTTTTAGCTATTGGTTATTAGTTGTTACCCAAAAGCCAATAACTAAAGGCTAACAGCCGATTTCCAAATTTAAGCTCATTTTGTGTTTTTTCAAAAAAAAACATTGCCGTCTTAAGAAATTGAAAATCTTATTTGCGCGCTAAACCGCAATATTGTTTTGGATTAATTGTTAGTTCTTAACAATTGCGGACTAAAGTCCACTTTTATTGGAGTTGGATTTTTTACCCCCGGATAAATCCGGGGGCTATAAATTCCTTGACTATATACATTGAATATCAGATATTTAAGATATTCTTTTCAGAAAAGAATGAAAAAAATAATCCTTCATGCAGCGTTTGAGATATTTTCTGCATTTTTATAGTGAATTAAGCAATGAATGCATGGAAGAACATATTGTTAAATTACTGAAAGCTCAACACAGACGGGCACAAAAAGAAGTTTACGAAAAGTATGCCGAAAGAATGTTCGTCCATTGTATGCGCTACATTAATAATGAGCAGGATGCTGAAAGCATCGTTAATCAGTCTTTTTATAAAATGTTTATGCATATCGGCCATTTTGAATATCGGGACGGGATAAGCTTTGAAGCATGGATAAAACGAATTGTAATAAACGAAACACTTATGTTTATCAGACAAAACAAGAGGATGGACTATATTGAAGATATAAAGAATCTTGATTCGCATGATAATAATAATACACTAAAGCAACTTGAAGCTGAAGAATATTTTATACTCATCCAGTCGCTGCCTATTGGGTTCAGGACTGTATTTAACCTGTATGCTATTGAAGGCTACTCCCATCAGGAAATAGCTGAAAAACTAAATATCTCTGAAAGTACTTCCCGGTCGCAGCTTACCAGGGCAAGGGAAATTTTACGTGAAAAGATAAAACGAATAGAAAGATAATAAAATCAAGCATCATGAACGAATATAACGACATAGATCATCTTTTTAAGGAAAATATTGACAAGATCGATAAAGTTCCTTCAACCTTCAGCTGGTCGGTTGCCAAAGGATGGAAAGAGATGCAAAGGATGCAGGGAAAAAGTGGCCGAAAGCTGATGATCCGCTTTTTAAAATATGCAGCCATTGTGTTTATCACCATTGGAATAACAGTTCTTGCCACGTATATCATAGAAAACAGGGACCCTCAATACGTGGAGATACAAACCGGAAAAGGAGATAAAACCCATGTAACCTTTGCTGACGGCAGTCAGGTGTGGCTTAACGCACAAAGCAGGTTGAAATACCCAAAGCGCATAAATAAAAGAAACCGCACCATTTATGTTGAAGGCGAAGCCTACTTTGAATTGTCTGATCAACAGGACGAACCCTTGACCATTATTGCAGATAATACCATTACACAAGTAAAGGAATCAGCGTTTAATATAAAAACCGGACGTGAAAATTCGCAAATTACGATTACTGTAGCCAAAGGCAAACTGGATGTTGTAGATGACATGGGAAATATGCCTGTAATAACTACCAGCCAGGGAGAGAAAACTACCATTATACCACAATACGAGTTTCTTTTTGTGGAAGAAAACAATGATAACAACTATCTTTCATGGAAAACAGGAAATCTTGATTTTCAGGATGTTCCACTATCTTATGTAATTGAAAAGATTGAAGATTTATACCAGGTTGATATTGAGGTTAGTAATCAAAAATTACGCTACTGCAGGTTTTCCCATTCATTTACCAATGAGAGCCTGGATGAAATCATGGAAATCATAAGTAAAAACTTAAATATGAACTACTTAAAGAAAGGGCAAAAGATTATTATTTATGGAACCGAATGCTGATTTAATGTATAATTAATAATGTAAAATGTAAAATTGAAAATGAATTCTTATAAGCATTCTAGCCATGGATATGGATGCCTTAAAAGAATGACTCAATAAAGTAATAACTTAAAAACTAAATACAATGAAAACAATAATAATATTACAACTCTGCATGCTAATAAGCATACCACAAGCCTTTTCGCAAGCTTTTTGCGACCAGGAATTACTAGATAACCTGGGTAATAAGCTTGGTCCCGGTGTTACCTTTCTAAAGGATTTTCAGGTATATTTTACTAGATCTGAGACATGTGAAAAGAAGTATTCCATGAAACTTAATAATGATAAAACCTATCAATTCAATATTTTTTCATCCGATAAATATCCAGGTAAAGCAGTCATTAAACTATATTCGGATTCTTTTTTATTAGGAAGTACTTATAATGAAAAGAACGACAAATATTTTGAAAATTTTAAATTTATTTGTCAAGAAACTGGGGTTTATCATTTGTTTATATCTAATCCTAGTAAAGAAGAATTATGTGCTGTAGGCGTGCTATCTGTAGTTGAGGAAGTAAAGCCTGGTAAGAAAGATGCTGAAATAAATCCAAAAACAGATCTCGCAGGATTTATTAAACTCTCATTGGATCCCTCTTTAAATTTGATATACAACTTCCAGGCATATTTTATAAACGGAAATGAAAGCCAGGAAGCAAAGAAAGAAATAACCATAACCATGAAAAAAGGCACCGATTATCAGATAAACCTCTTCACGCCTGAGGATCCGCAGGGTATTGCTGCTGTTAAACTTTACGACGGAGATCATTTGCTGGCAACCACTTATAACGCAGTAAATAAAAAGCGCTATGATTCCTTCGTTTTTAAATGTATCAAAAGCCGAACTTATAGAATTGTTGTAGAACCTACTGATAATAAGGAAACATATGCGCTTATTGCTATTTCAGTGGTGAAAAATAAGAAATAAATGAAATGTGGCTAAAGCCAATAAGTTTCTAATTCACTTTTGCCGTTGGTTAAAACCAATGGCAATTTCATTTTATTAAATATTAATACTTTACAAAATTTAATTAACCTAATAATTCAAGAATTAAACTCAGATCCTCTTTTTTAAACTTACTATAAAACTCTATATTACAATTTTCCTGATTTACAATATCATACTTTAATTGCTCTTTGGCAGTTTGAAATACTTCATTATGATCGAAAGCCAGTGCAGGTAATGCATTTATGGTAATCCACTGCACATTTTTAGCGTCATCGCCAGCCTTTGGACAGAGCTTTTCTTTGTACATCAAACTATAAAATACCACAGAAACCGTGCGATGCCTTGGATCCCGGTTAACTTTGCTAAATGCTTTTAGTTGTGCAACGGGTATCCCTTTTAGTCCGGTTTCTTCCTCCAACTCACGTGCAACACATTGTTCCACAGTCTCATCCATATCCATAAAACCTCCCGGGAAAGCCCACTGGCTTTTATAGGGCTCGTCAGCACGTTGAATTAGCAGAACCAGTAGTTCAGCACCCGTAAAGCCAAACAGCACACAATCGGTGGTTAATGCCGGCCTGGGGTAATTGTAGCAATATTTTTTGCTGGTCATAGTAGTTTAATTTTGTAATTAACATATTTAAACCCCCACTGTCCGCCTCTGGCGGAAATCTCCCCGGGGGGAGAACCTCTCATTAACAAAAAAAGCAATATAATGTTGTTCCTGGATATTAAATTCATTGTTTTACCATCTCTCCTACCTTACTTAACATATTGATAATGTTATTAATAATGGTTTTTAATCCGGCCCTGGTTTCTTCATCAAATGAATCGATGGTCAGGTTTTTTATCTGTACAATATTCATAAAGTTAGCTGCCAAAACCGGCCTGGAGAGATTATTCTCCTCAATAAACTCGCTGTTTCTTTCCGTTATTCCTATTTTCTTATTCAGAACATGTTTCTTAAAATCAATGGTTGAAAATACATCTTCAATGCTTCTTAAGCCTTCCATAACAAGCACTTTACGATTCATCGCCTGTTCACTGTTAAAGAAAAACAATGTTTTCAAGTTATTCCAAACTTCCTTAGCTTCCTCAGTGTCATTAAGAATTATCATAAAATTGAGTTTCCAGCCCATCAACAGGTTGGCCAGGGTTATCACGTTTTTTACATCTGTTGCGGGTAAAATATTAATTTCTTCTTTATAACCAGCCATTTTAAAGATAGTAGTAAGATAATAGTACGTGGTTATGTCTTCTACTATAACATTATTGCTCTTTTGGATAAATTGCTGATCATTGAGCCGCGTTCCCATAAGCGTATAGATAGGTGACAGGGTGTCTGCCGAAGCTTCAGTAAGAGACCTGCTATCCATAATGATGCTTCCGCTCAGATCATCCTCTTCACTTGCCCTCTGTACAGCCAATAATCTATATGTTTTATTAATATCGATTAAATGGGGTGAATGTGTTGAATATAAGATATGGATATTATCCTTTATGTCCTCAAATACTTTTAGTACATCCTCCTGTGCGCGGGCATGGAGGCTTAATCCCGGTTCGTCAATTAATACAACCTGCTGATTAGCACCTTCACTTGCATTAGCCTTTAGCTCGAGAAAGAATGATAGAAACCAACGAACTCCCCGACTCCTCTGCTTTGGATACAGACGATCATTTTTATCCATGATCCAGAATTCAATATATGGCTTGCCGCTCTTCTCAGGATGGGTAAAATCATAGTGCTCCAGTTCAAAGCAAAGGCTTATTTTATTGTCTTTTCCAATACTTTGCCGCCAATACTCCTGAAAATTAAGTGTTATCATGCGATTCATATCCTCTATTTTCTGCTTTAGCAGTCGGCTGCTTGTCTGTTTAAAAAACTCATCGTTTAACCCGGCTATCTTCAGGAAGTTACGTGCTGCTTTATAGCCTTCAGCATGTATATTCCCGTGTAAAAGGTCATCTACCTCAATGCGATTTGGCAAAAGACTACTAAAATCCTCAAAAAATTCAAATGAAGGAATTTGTTTGAATAATTCCATAGCCAGTTCTTCCATGCTATAATTCAAAGCATCCTTTTCATATTCACATTCTGCCTCATTTTCAGCTAACTCAGGGCTGGTTCCTGCCAGCATCTTCTCCGTAATCAGTTTATTGATTTCGGATTTTTTATACAGGGAAGCCTCATTCTCATTTAAAACTTCATATTTACGGGTCAGTTCCTCCAGTTTTCCTCCTTTTGGGAATATTCCCTTAACACTTTGTGAAAGAGTGTTTTCTATTTGCACTAATTCTTCCAGTACGGCTTTATTTGCTATTCTTGCATCTTCCAGGTTTTTTTGTGCTGTAATGTATTGTTCCGCACACCTTGCCATATTTTGCTTGTTTTCCATTTCGGCAAGTATTTCCTGGTATTCTGCTGTTTTTTTTTCCAATATCCCGGCATTTTCAGCCTTTTTCTTTTCAAGCTTCTCAATATCTGACTGATATGCAAGTTTATCGTCTGTTTTACGTGCTCTTTTTACTTTCTTAAGTAACTTTTTTTCAGTAGATTTATTGTTTTTTAATTCAATTTCAAGTTTACTTATATAATTATAAGTATCTGTTTTTTTGTCTATTAAATCATTCCAATTTTTTAATATTCCATTTACTTTCCTGCTTAAATCGATATGTTCCTGCTTATTTTTGGCACTTTTATGTCCGTAGTATTCCAGAATATCATTTGAACTCACGGAAAGTGAACTGCGGGAAAGGTTTATCCATTCTCTTGTCAGAATAATAGAATCGAGTTTTCGTAAAGCCTGGGCCAAATCTTCAGGTATCCTGTTCTTATCCAGATAACTGATTATTTCCCCACCCGAAACATCAAAAGAACAAGAAACAACAGGCATTTTGTTATCACTTCTAAGCATATCTTCAGTCACAACCCCCTGATAATAGCAATAGAGGGCTTCTAAAACAGAGGTTTTACCTGATTCATTTTGACCAATAAGAGCAGTAATGTTATCATTTGAGAGATTATTCCACCTGGAATCTATAATTGACCGGAAATTTCTTATATGGAATGCTTTGAACCGCATATTTCAAAAATACACATTTGAATTAAATAACGAGAATAACGTAAGGGTTTTTTAGAAATAGTAGAACATAAAAGATATCCTAACTGCTAATAGCAAATTGCTAGAAGCTTTTAAAACCTAACACCAATCACCATCACATCATCCACCTGTTTCTTATCACCTTTCCACTTTATAAATGCTTTCTTAATCATTTCTTCCTGCTTTTTCATACTGTGGGGCTGAACTTTCAGCAAGAGTTCCCTGAAACGGTAATATTTGTATTTTTCCTCGTTTGGCCCGCCAAACTGGTCAGGAAATCCGTCTGAGAATATGTAAATACAGTCACCTTGTTCAAGCTGAACCGTTTTGTTTGTAAAGGATTGCTCTTCGTCGGGGCAAATACCAATAGGCATTCGATCACCTTTAAAAATGGTGATACTATGATCTCGCACCATGTACATAGGATTTACAGCACCGGCAAACTGCAATTGCAGTGTATTCTCATCTACAATGTACAGGGCCATATCCATGCCTTCGCTGGGTTCGTCTTCATTAGTCTGCTGTAAGGCTTTCATTACTTTTTCGCGAAGGAGATTAAGTATTTTTGCAGCATTGGGCATGGGATCTTTATGGACAATTTCCTTTAGAAATGTCACTCCTAAAAGACTCAGAAATGCTCCGGGAACACCATGACCTGTGCAATCAGCTGCAGCAACAACAATATTGTTTTTCCGTTTCATGATCCAGTAAAAGTCCCCGCTCACAATGTCTCTAGGCATAAAAAGAACAAAACTATCCGGGAATATTTTCTGAAAGTCCTTAACTGAAGGAAATAAGGCTGTTTGAATTTTACTGGCATAGCGCAGACTTGCCGTAAGTTCGTTTTTCCACTTCAGCGTTTCGTCTTCGTAGGGTTTGAAGGGTATGGTAATGTTTTTTCTGGCTGGTTTACCCATGATGTGCAAAGCCTCATAAAGCAAACATAAAGATAAACTCTTTTTTATTAAAGTACTAATATTTCTGAATAAATACCATCAGCATTATACAATAATATGTATAATCTTCATGCTTTATTTAATTAATTTGTATTTTTATCTTTATGGGGAGTCAATCAAATAATACAAATCATCTTGTGTGTGTTAAAATATTGAAATGATGAAAAGATATTTCATAATTTATTTTACACTAATCCTGGTATCTTCCTGTAGCACAATAAGAATGATACATCTTATGAAATCAGGAGAAGTTACCAAAGAATCCTTCTATGCTGAAATCCCTTTTGAAATACGTGGAGGAGTGATTATACTTAAAGCATTGGTAAATGGAGAGGAATATGATTTTTACCTGGATACCGGTGCTCCCAATGTAATATCGAAAGAAATTGCAGATAAAATGGGTATAAAACCCAATTGTGGAGTAAGAAGCAGTGATTCGCAGGGAAATATGGGCAATATCGAATTTGCAAAGCTTGGCTCAATTACTATTGGAAATATTGAATTCACAAATCAGGGTGCTGCTGTGGTTGATTTCTCGGAGAACAGGGAATTAGCCTGCATGAAAATGGACGGCATTATCGGCGCCAACCTTATGAAGAAATGCTTCTGGCAGATAAATATGCAAACCAAAACCATAATCATTACCAATGACAAGCAAAAACTCAATATCCCGGATAAGGCTGTAAAAATCCCTTTTTCAACCTCAATTACCGGAACACCTGAAGTTTCAGTTCTTTTCGAGGACGTAAAAGTGGACGATGTTGTTTTTGATTATGGTTCAAATGGAGGTATTATGATTTGCGGGGATAAAATAGATAAAATTCTTCATAACCATAATAACGTATTACGTGCATACGGTGAAGGAGGTATTGGTTTATATGGCAGTACTTTTGACACAACCTATACCTTAATTTGCGACAGCATTAAGCTTGGATCATTCATCTTCAGCGGTTTGACAGATTTCAGCCATAAAGGTAAATCAACCATTGGAACAGAGTTTTTTGAAGATTACAATATCACCTTAAACTGGGATGAAAAGCAAATCTACATGGAAAGAATTACAGAGATAAAACCTATTGAGTTCAAATCCTTTGGTTTAGGGACTATTTTGCGGAATGATACCTTGCGGGTAGTATACATTTATGAGAACTCTCCAGCTTCTGAAGCTGGTATTGAACTGGAAACAAAAGTATTAGAACTTAATGGTAAGGACTGTACCAATCTTTCCGAAGATGAGTATTGCAAAATGATTGTAGACGGTATGTTCCCTGATGAAATGCAGGAGATGGATATTACATTCATAAAAAAAGATGAATCCATTCAAACAAAACTGGTGAAGAGGAACATTCTGGTAGAAAAATAAACATTGACGAATGTCATTTTTATCATACAAACAAGTATCTGACAAAAACCTGGATAATTTTACAAAATCACTAAAAGGTCAACAGGCTAGTATTGGCGCAGCAAGGTACTTGGTTATTATTATCCCTTTAATCTACCTTTATTCTTTTTTTGAATGGCTTCTCAGGTTTATTTTTAAATAGAATTAAATATTGAACAATATATGGCGTCTCTAAAACAAAAAATACAATAAAGTGAGTTTAACATTAAACGACATACAAAACGCCAAACGAAGAATCTCCAACCTGGTTAATAAAACCCCAGTGTTGTCTTCGTCCCTTTTAAACCAATGGTTGGGACATGAGATCTATTTCAAAACCGAATGTATGCAAAAAATCGGTGCTTTTAAAGCCCGTGGTGCATGCAATACCATTGCCTGGTTGCTTGAAACTGACAATAAACCAAAACATATTATAGCCAATAGCTCGGGAAATCATGCTCAGGCAGTTGCCTGGGCTGCTTCTCAGTTTCAGATTCCTTCAACTATTTACATGCCAGCATATTCTTCGGGAGTTAAAATACAGGCAACCCTTGCCTATGGAGCTAATGTAGAATTATGTGATACCAGAGACATTGCTGATGGAAAGACAAAAGAAGCTGCGAATGATAAGGATGTGTATTGGATACCACCCTATAATCATGATCAGGTAATAGCAGGACAAGGTACAGCTGCTTACGAAGCTATTGAAGAAACAGGCAATATTGACGCTGTGTTTGCTCCTTGCGGGGGTGGTGGTTTGCTTTCCGGTACATTAGTCGCCACCCGGGGCTTAAACCCCAGGACAAAAATAATTGGAGCCGAACCTTTACAAGCCAATGATGCAGCAGAATCTCTGCGCAAAGGTACTATTCAAAAACTTAGCTCTGTACCGGATACACTTGCCGATGGCGCAATGACCATGGCAATTGGACCTATAACCTTTGAGTATCTTAAACAACTGGATGATTTTTATGAAGTATCTGAAGAAAAGATTATCTACTGGACCCAATGGCTTTCACACCTGCTGAAGGTAAGGATTGAACCCACAAGTGCCCTGGGAATGGATGCTGCAATCCAATGGTTATCAAAACAAACAGCAAAGAAAAAAGTGCTGGTAATTATTTCGGGAGGTAATATTGACCATAAAACCGAACTAAAAATATGGAAAGAAGATTACCTGAACATAAAGCCCGGATAAACATAAGTATAAATAAATTGAGATATTAAGCAGCTATTTGTTCCTGAAAGGTTTTATTTTTAAATTCGCATCAATATTTACTAAAACGTAAAACATTATGATTGGAGCCTTTAAATACAACGGTATTGATAAAGAAAAACTGAAATCTCTTGTTGAAAAGCTTAGAAGTGCCGGCTTAAACGCTGAAAACGTATGGAAGATCGGACGCAGAGAAGTGGAAGAGTCTCATGGAGGAATTAATTTTGCCGAGATACGTTTAGATAATCAATGGATAGTAAGACAGAATATTAAAAATGGATCGGTGAAATTTGATCATCTTCCCGAAAATGAAAAGCTCGTTTTATTAAGGGAGTTAAAGGCTCTTGATTTTTATACTACACCAAACTGGGGCCTGGGATTTGGATTATTTGTATTATATACCATTATTATTTCACTGGTTGGATATTATAAAGCTGATGGTGCACTTTTTGTTCCTGTTTTAGTATGTATGGGATTGACAATCCTTGGTACTTTTATGTTTTATTTAAGGGCAAATGACTATATCGGAAATGGCCTGCATGTATTTAGCTGGATATTCCTGATGGCTGGATTCATCGCCACCACCCCCTCCTGCTTGTTAACACTGCCAATGCTTGTTGCAATTAACAGATACAGATTGTATACAAATGTTATGAAGTACGAATAATTAAAAGTGGATAAGAAAGCAACCTGCAATGAAATACATACATCTTAAAAGAAACTTCTAATCTTATGAAAACGCTGCCAGAATTAATCATTTGTATACTCATAATTGTATTGACGGGTTGCAACAAAGAAAGCACTAATCCAATAGATAATTCTGACACGATCAATACAAACGGTGTTGTAGATACTTTTACCAATTTTGTTATAAATTACAGGTATTACAGTAATTGGGTAGGTTACAATTATTCGGCAGATATAAACCAGGATGGTTTTATGGAAGTAAATGAAGTAAGCGAATTACATGCTATATACAGGAAAATTTCGTTTGAACTGACAAATGCCGACATCGAAGATATTTTTGAAAAGCTGACATTGCTTACCGCTATTGAAATGGATGACAGCTATGGATTTGGTCCTGAGAAGCCCACAGACCTGCCAATTACAAGTCTTAAATATATCACTGACGTATCTAAGGATTCAACCCTAATATACGCTCCTGATGAAGATGAAATGCCAAAGACAATAAGTAATTTATTATTTAACGTTGTTTCAGTGATTAATAAAATGGATACAGCACGTTTTTATCATTAACGTGTATATTTTACTCAACATTATATAAATTCTAAATAATACCACGTTTATTTAAGAAAAGTCAAGGGATCATAACAACTAAGGTATGAAATATTTTAAAGTTATATACTTATGTCTTATTCCCATATTATTTGCATGTGAAAAGGATAATGAACCTGTAAACGCTCCCCCTGTAGCTGACTTCACATGGATTGATAACATTGATTATCTCTCATTGATAAATAATTCAACGGACATTGATGGAGATAGTATAACATTGAAATACAACTCATTATGTGATACTATTGAAATAATAAATTCAGCAGGCGAGAATGCGCATTTTCTACTACCCGATCCTCTGACTGAAAATATACTGAGTGTGAAACTGTTAGTTAGCGATGGGGAGTATTCTGATTCAATTATTAAGGAAATTCCATTGCCTGAATCAACTATTGAAAGAAGTTATGGCCTGGGAATAAATCCGGAAAGTTGCAAAAGTAATAATGTATCATATAACTGGTATATGGATCAGAAATTTACGGGCACCTATTATTATGAGAATTGCGGCCCTACATCTGTTACAATGGCAATTAAATGGGTTGATGAAAATTTTGAAAAAACTCCCGAAGATGCCAGAAATACATATCGTTATTTAGGAGGATGGTGGTATACTAACGATATAACTAATTATCTGGATTTATATTCAGTTGATAATAAAACCATAAGATTACAGACGATGAATGTGTTACAGGAAGAATTAGATGATGAAAATATCGCGATTCTTTGCCTTGATATGTATTACATCAGGTCAGAAGATAAGACTAAATGGCATATTGATAAATTTTATAACGCAAATACGGAAGGCTGGGGACATTTCATTGTTGTTAAAGGTTATAAAATAGTTGATGGAAAGACTTTTTTTGAAGTTTATGATCCTTATAGTATGGGCATTTGCTATAATGATGAAATGCCCAAGGGAAAGGACAGATACTATAGAAGTGAAGACCTGAATACTGCAACAGATATCTGGTGGGATTATGCAATAATTGTCTCAAGAGATGGTTTTGTCAAATCCGGAGAAATACTGAATATTGATCAAATTGAACATAAACCAGGGAAATAGCTTCTTTTAGGACTCTATAATAAGATAATAGGAACAGACAATATGATTTTGTGATTATATTTTAAATGGCTATATTTATAGTACTAACCCTAAAAAAATTATATTCATGAAACTATTAAATTTAATGGCAATTTTCGGAACAATTCTAGTAATGAGTTCCTGTGGAGGAGATAAAAAATCAGGCAATAACAGTGATTCTCCAAAACCAGTTGAAGGATATGAATTAAATCTCGCTGAAAATAATATTCCTTTGGTTATGACAGCTCCAAAAGGTGCAACCGTGGGTAAAGGAGCCGGAGTTACTGAGATGAATGGAGTGCAATATGTGAATTTATCAATTAAAGCACAGGATTATAAACTGAATGTGTCAATGCCAGATGCTGATATAACTGAAAGCCTTGAAAGCATTGTTGGAACTCAAAAAGATCTTGCACTTAAGAATGAGGCTGCAGAAATAGTAAAAGATGAAGCGAACGGTTTTATTTACAAATTCACCAACACTAAAGGTGAAAATTATGGTTGTATATATGTTGTGATAAAGGACAACCGCCAAATCACCTTTACTTCTGTTCCCCCCATGAGCAAAAACTATACACTGGATCAAGCAAAAGCAATGTATAATTCTGCAAAATCTGCTAACTAAAATAACCAGCATTAAATAACGAAAATGGACTGAACCCAATTCAGTCCATTTTTTGTTACATTTTTACACCTTTTTGAAACATTTGTACACGTATAAAATGTTCAATATATTAAATTTGTAACCTGTATTTCTTAAGATTAATTTAGTCTGAAATTCATATAAATTTCATATGATCCGAAGATTTAGGTGGGTATTATTTGTACTATTAGCAGGTTTATTAACAAACAGTATTAAAAGCCAGATATACATAAATGAATTTATGGCCTCAAACAGTACGTCCTTATTTGACAATGACTACCAGGCATATTCAGATTGGATTGAACTATATAATGCAGGTTCTACTCAGATAGATATTGCCGGATATTACCTTACCGACGATATTTTGGAGCCTCTAAAATGGCAATTCCCTGGTGGCATAACAATTTCTGCAGGTGGTTATTTGATAGTATGGGCCGATTTGGAAGGTCTGGGAAACCACACTAACTTCCGCCTTGATAGTGAAGGAGAACAATTACTGCTATTTGACAATACAGGAGCATTAGTTGATTCGGTAAGTTATGGTCAACAATATAATGATTTGTCCTATGGACGTATTACTGATGGGGGCTCACAATGGAGTCTTTTTACAAAATCAACGCCTAACCTGGCGAATACAACTTATCCACAAAATGCTATTGCCCCGGTACCTGTATTTTCACCTGTTGCAGGATTTTATAGCACATCCCAATCCGTTACTATTTCTACTTCTGACCCTTCATTTCAAATTCGATATACAACAGATGGAACAGAACCTTCTGCAAGTTCCACATTATACTCTGGATCCATTACTGTATCCGGCACACAGGTTATCAGGGCAAAAACCTTTGGCAACAATTACTCTCCAAGTATTTCTGTATCTCAAACGTATTTTATAAACGAAACAGACTTTACCTTTCCTGTTGTATCACTCTCTACAACTCCTGCAAATCTCTGGGATAATGTAATCGGAATATACGTTGAGGGGACAAATGGTGTAAGTGGTAATTGCGTGAATTACCCGGTTAACTGGAACCAGGATTGGGAAAGGCCTTTGAGCATTGAATACTTTGATAAAAGGAATGAATTTATGTTTCAACAAAATGTTGGTACAAAAATCTATGGAGGATGCACACGTGCACTTGCACAAAAATCCTTGGCAATTATAGCTCGAAATGAATACGGAAAGAACAGCCTTGATTTTCCTTTCTTTATCGATAAACCCATAAGTAGCTTTAAAAGTATTGTTCTGAGAAACTCAGGAAACGATTGGGATTACACTATGTTTAGAGATGCCTATATGCAAGCATTGGTTAAAGACCAGATGGATGTTGACTACCAGGCATATCAACCATCTGTAGTCTTTATTAATGCTCAATATTGGGGTATTCATGGTATGAGGGAAAAGATTAATGAACATTACATTAAGGCTAATTATGGTATTGACGTTGATAACATTGCCCTAATGGAGTGGAACAGCATTGCAGTATATGGTTCTGATACATCTTACCGTAACCTGATTACTTATCTCAATAGTCATTCTCTGGCTGATAAGAATAATTACAAGTACGTTACTGAAAGAATTGACATTAATGAGTATGTGAACTACATGATTACCCAAATCTTTATTGGAAATACGGATTGGCCGGGTAACAACATTAAATACTGGCGACCTTCTTCAAAAATTGGTAAGTTCCGTTGGATATTATATGATCTGGATTTTGGCTTTGGACTTTATAACTCAGGTTCAACTGTTCCCTCTCATAATACACTGACATTTGCCCTTGAAACAAACGGACCGGACTGGCCAAATCCTGCCTGGTCAACCTTTTTATTTCGCAAACTAATGGAAAATAAGGAGTTCAAGGAATACTTTGCTCAACAAATGGATTACCATTTAAATACTACATTCTCTACACCTCGTATGCTTGAACTTATTGATGAGATGCAGGCTATTATTGCGCCTGAAATGCCGGCACATATTGCTCGGTGGAATGCTCCAGCGGACTATTCTGTATGGGAAAACAATGTAAATATAATGAGGACCTTTGCAAACCAGCGCCCTGCATATATGAGGCAATATCTTAGCGCATATCTGGGCAAATCAGGTATTTCAAATATTACTATTTATAACCCCGATACAGCGGCAGGTTTAGTTCTTATTAACGGAAATCCTATCTATGACACACTTTTTAATGGTGATTTTATAAAAGGTATTCCTTTAAGCCTGAGTATTCTGCCTAAAAATGGTTATAATATTGCACATTGGGAAATTACACCCAATATTCAAACAGAGAATGTTTTAGTAAGCGAAGGTGATACCTGGAAATACTTATCAGACGGATCAGATCAAGGTGATACCTGGAAATTTAGAAATTTTGATGATGCAAGCTGGTCAACAGGATCAGCCCAATTTGGATATGGTGATGGAGACGAAACAACAATCCTGAACTATGGAGCAGATGCTAAAAATAAATATATCACATACTATTTTCGTAATAAAGTGGTTATAGATACTTCTTCTTTTAGCCCCGAAAAACTTACTCTGAGGCTTATGAAGGATGATGGTGCAGTAGTTTACATTAACAATAATGAAGTTTTACGTTCAAACCTGCCAACTGGTGAAATCAGCTATTCAACAACAGCCACTGAGGCAATCGGCGGGGATGATGAAACAGCCTACACCGAATTTACTATTGATCCATCAGTATTAAATTCCGATACGAATATTATTGCCGTAGAAATACACCAGGTTAGTGTAACCAGCTCAGATATAAGCTTTGATCTGGAACTTAAAGCTCTCAGCTATACAACAGGTATAACTGCTTTTTCAAATGCATATCCTTATACAGGCAATACAGAACAGGGATGCATTATCAGACCTGTTTTTGAAAACAATAACTCTTATGACAGCCTTTACATCAACGAATTTATGTGCGAGAATAAAAATTCAATTGTGGATAACAGAGGGCAGTTTGACGATTGGATTGAGATATACAATGCAAGCAACAAACCAATAAATATTGCCGGTCTATATTTAACGGATGATTTAAGCATTCCGGCCAGGTTTGTTATTCCGGACGGTATGCCTGAACAAACCACCATCCAACCAAATGGTTTTACTGTAATATGGGCAGATGATGATACAAGCCAGGGTCCTTTGCACACTAACTTTAAGCTGGATAATGACCGGGAACAATTAGCTTTAATTCAAATAATTGATACAGTTGTAACTATCATCGATTCTCTCGAGTTTGAACAGCAATATAAAGATGTCTCATCCGGATCGTATCCTGACGGAACAAAAACCAGGATGCTATTTGCGACTGTAACACCGGGAGCCCCAAATGTTTATTCGCCAATGAGGACAGTTGAATATCCTATTGCACAGAAAGAACTTATAATTTATCCTAATCCTACAAATGGCTGGATTACTATAAAACTTGAGGATAAAAATGAAGATATTGCCTTTTCTGAAATCCGTATAGAAATATATACTATCACAGGGCAGCTAAAATATGTGAAAACCATTAGTAATACTGCATTGATCGAAACGGATATGAGCAATTACGATCAGGGCTTGTATATCATAAGGATTCTAACGGGTAATGAAATTCTAACCGGAAAAATTTATAAGAGATAATCCAGAAAGATCGAATAATTAATTTCTACTGATTAATAATAAGTTCCACAGCTTCCAGTAAGGATTTTTCCGGAGGTATATAATCATATTGTCCCCAGAAATTATCGTCATACTCTTTAATCTTATCTTGTACAAAATCGGTTGATTTAACTGTTTCTCTAAAAGGGAATTTTTGCACATTACGAAAGTCATTGGATGTCATAACCAGCTCATTAACTAACGTATAAGAAGTATTAAACAATCCTTTCTTCTTTCGAATCTTTAATTCCAACTCACTTTTAATATAGTTAATATAAAAAAAATCATCTCTTTTGGTGTATTGGACGGTATAGTCCACCCCGCCTACTTTTACATTGTATCCCCTGGGCTTTTTAACAATAAATGTTGAACTGGCATAATCTAAACATGCTTTTTGTATTTGAAAATCAATACTGCGAATTGCCCTGGTTTTATCATCAATATACAAGTTCCCTTTAAAAAGTGCTGCATCTGTCAGGTATTTGGGTTCAAAACCAACAACATACACATCTTCTCCTCCATCGCTTTCAATGTCTTTTAACCGATAACTATACAGATCATACCTTTCTTCACTTAAAAACTCCGGTATGTTTTTAACTATATCCAGCAATAACATATTATTCAGCCCGGCTTGTATTTTTATCAGTATAGTATCCATATTTTGGTTATCAACAATTTTTCGTCCCCTGATTATCTTCACCTGATCATTATCCGATGCTGACTGGTAACGTGACTTATAGCCTTCGACCATAACTTCAGCTACTGCTACATAATCGCTTCGTTTCCGAATAGATTCCCTGTAAAAACCAACAAAATTATAGGGGTCTTTTGGATAATTCTTATAGAGATTTTCCAATACCTGGTTAATAATTGAAATCGGGTTAACATGCCGTATTACAACCTCTTGTATAGAAATATAGTCCTCGGAAAGATAAATTTTATTATACCCTTTTTGCAGATATTCCATTGGATAAACATTACTTTTAAATCCCATACATGAAATAATAACCGTATCTGCACTATTCGAATCCAATACCACTAAATTAAAAATACCATCATTATTAGCAATTACTCCCCTGTTTTTACCTTTAAAAGCAATGGTTGCATAGGGTATTGGTTTATTTGTTCCTTCTTCAAAAATTTGGCCCTCAATACGATTATTATGATTACTATCCGATATATTGTTAGGTATATTATTGTCTTCTTTCAGGTTTAGATTATATATAACTATTTGATTACCAATAACTTCAAATTTATAGAATGATTCTTTAAGTATAAGTTCCAATATAGAACTTACAGTTTCATTAACTACATTGACGGAAACCAATTGATCGGCATCAAAAAGGTCTGCATCATAGGAAAAGTAATAACCTGTCTCATCTTCAATCGCTTTAAGGGCTTTATAAATGCTTCCTTCGTATTTAAAGTCTAACTCTTTGTCAAGGACACTTGATTGAGAATAACCGGATATTGAGCTTATGCATATTATTAAAACTATACACAGCCACCTATAATGCGAAAAACCCCGATTATTATCCGATAATTCTATCATGCGTTTGTTGATTAGCCATTATCAAATATACGAAAGGCAAATGGCAACTTCAAACAAATGCTACCTAATAGTAACCGTATATGCCCCATTCGTATAGGTAAATTCCAAATTGAAATTTGTTTCCAGGGCTTTTAAGACATTTTCAAGACTTTGGCGTGTTATGGTGCCTGTATATCTTAAATTGTTAATTTCGGCGTTTTTTATAATAAATTTCGTATTATACGCATGAGATAAAGTTGGGAATACATATGCAAGAGAATCTTCCCTGAACTCAATTACCTGTGATTTCCATGACATATAGTTCACATCATCATTCCTAAAAGTTGACATCGCCCCTGATTCAAGTTTGCCAATATATCCAGGTTCAAGCACAAGTGAATTTGTATTATTTTTATTTTGAGACAATTGCACCTTGCCTCTTTCCAAAAATACTTCCGTATGACCATCTTCACGTGCATAAACGTTGAAAGCTGTTCCCAATACCATTACAGATGCATCATTTGCCTCAATAATAAAAGGGCAATCAGGATTTGAAATTACATCAAAATAGGCTTCTCCAATCAGAGAAATTTTCCTCTCATCACCCTTAGAAATCTTAGGATATTCAACTTTCGAATTCACATTGAGCATTACATTTGATCCATCGGGTAATGTGATTTCCATCGTTTGATCTCCGGATGATACAACAATAGAAGCATTACGATAGTTACGTATTGTATAAAAACCTGCTGCTAAACCCAGTAATATCAAAAAACCCGCTGCTAGCCTTAATAAGGGTCTTAAGCTGAGTACTTTAGCGGGCCGGGATTGCTCTATCCTCCCATAAAGGTTATCCCAGGCTTTATCTACATTAACATCCGCTGCATCCGTTAATGCTTCCAGGCTTTCCCATCCGGGTTTTAACTCCTCCACCATATTTTTTAATGTTTTATCCATGTTTATCTCGTTTTCGAAAGCTATTCTCTCACTATTTTCCATCTCATTATTGAGATATTTTGCTATGAGGTTAAATATTTCCTCGTTATTATATATTGCTTCCATAAGCGTACTTTTAATCTACTAATATATAGTCTTTCAAACTTTCCCTGAAAGCTTTAAGGGCTTTTCCCATATCAGCCTCAATGGTTTTTACAGACAAAGATAGTTTCTCTGCAATCTCTTTATATTTCAATCCCTCAAAACGATTCATTCTGAATACATTTCTACATCTTTCAGGCAATATGGCCAATGTTTTATCTACAATATTCCGTAATTCCATTTCATCAATTGATTCCGTTACATCCTCATTATATTGCAGACTGCTCATTTCTACTTCTTTGCTATGCTTTGATACTACATGTAAGTGCCTTATATGCATTAAGCATTTGTTTTGTACAGTCCTGTAAATATAACTTTTCAGAGAACTTTCAATTGACAGACTTTCTCTTTTCTCCCAAAGCAAATAAAACACATCCTGGACAAATTCCTCGGCTAAATCAATATCATTCAGGTATTTGTTGGCAAAACCACATAATTTTGGATACAATTCTCTGAAAAAGATTTCAAAGGCCTTGATATCCCCTGCTTTGATTCTTGCCAATGTGTCATTATTATGCTTCATACGTTTACAAAGATACGAATGAACTGCTGTTTAACTCCTTATTCATACAATTTATTATTATAAGAATCCCGCTTCAGAATTTACTATCTGTCGCGAGATCCTTATAAATCCTTAAACTCTGCTAAAACCTATTCGTCTCCAGCCCTATTCGCCCGTTGAACCTTTTTGTTCAGCTTTTCAATTGCCGCTTCTATGGATTCATCCGGTTTTATCGTATTATATTCACCCCAAAAATTATCATCTTCAAATGCACTTGTTTGATCTGCCAGAATATCCGTCATCTTTACTGTTTCTCTAAGTTTATACTTGTCTACATTCTGCTGACTTCTATCAGTAACAGCCATTTCAAGTGTAGTAATATAGTTTGATTTAAATAATCTCTTCTTCCATTTGCATTTAAACATCAATTCGCTTCTCACATAGTTAAAGTACCATTTGTCTCCAATTTCCCGATAATTTACAAGATATTTACTGCCTGTAATATCTATATTCAGGTTCGCCGGCCTCTTCTTAACCAATTCAGAGGCTGCCTTATCAAGAAATTTATCACTTAATTCAAACTCAACCGATACAATAGCAAGGTTTTTCTCATCAAGATATATTTTCCCTTTATATAAGGGATACTCTACATTGGTTTTCTGATCAAAATTTATCACATAAGTCTGTCTGTCATCGATTTCAATCATTCCTGCAAATTCATAATTATAATAGTTGATTGATTCATGATCAAGCAGTACCGACGGATTTTTTACAACATCCATGAGAAAGCTGGTAGCAGGTCCACCTTGAAGCTTAACAACCAGGGTATCCATCTTTTTCACGTCCATACTTTTTCTTCCCTTATAAATCTTTATTCTATCTATATCAAAATCATTAGCATAGGATGATTTATAGGCGTCAAGAATAGCTTCTGAAACCGCTACATAGTTACGGTTTTGCTTAATGGATTCTCTATAGAATGAAGTAAGCATCATGGGATCTCGACTGTAATTTTCAGGAATATTTGCCATTGCCGCTTTGAGAAGATCCAGTGGATCTTTTGTACGGATAATTACCTCTTTTAAAGGAATTGGTGAAGGTTCAAGTTTAATAACGTTTCCATCCGGTACAAGTGAGCTTATATCAACATTAACTTCTTTATAACCAATGTAGGAAATCCCTAATTTGCCTTCACTGGATGTTCCCGGAACCTTAATCACAAATTCACCATCAGCATTAGATACCGTACCGAGGTTAGTTCCCACCTTAAAAATACTTGCAAACGCTACAGGCTTAGTGGTTTCTGCGTCAACTACTTTACCAGCATATGAGAGATATTTTACTGAATCCTTTGGTTGGGATACTGATATAGTAGCCCACCCAATAACATTGATGCAACCTGAAAAAATGAGGAGCATAAACAATGTTTTGCTAAAATTTACTCTTTGTGTTTCCATTTTATTTGGTTTAATTCTTTTCGACATCCATTAGAACATATTGATTAATCCATACTTCCAATTATATGATGTCTAAATAAGAATTTACCCTATTATAAAAAACAAAATATTTTTTACAAAATGGAAAGAAACGGAAAATACAGAAATAATTCGCGATAAGTTTTAATGCAATAAAAGATAACAAGGAATTTTATGTTAGCTTACCAATTAACTCATTTATACTATGTAACTTATGTCTTTTCAGGTAATCTTCAAGGCCATGTACTATTTTCACGGAGGTCAGGGGATCGATAAAGTTTGCTGTACCAACCTGTATTGCAGTTGCTCCTGCCAGCAAAAATTCAACTGCATCTGCTGCATTCATAATACCTCCCAGGCCTATTATGGGAATTTTAAGCACCCTGGCACATTGCCAAACCATTCTAAGGGCAACCGGCTTAATGGCAGGTCCTGATAATCCGCCTGTAATTGTTGAAAGAACAGGCTTTTGCGTTTCTGCATTAATGGCCATACCCAACAAAGTATTTATTAACGATACGGCATCAGCTCCCTCCTCTTCGACTCCTAAAGCAAACTCCGTGATATTGGTTACATTGGGTGATAACTTCACTACAAGCGTCTTTTTATAAACTTTACGTACCTGTTTTGTAACTTGCCTTGCTGAAACACAATTGGTTCCAAATACCATCCCGCCTTCCTTCACATTTGGACAGGAAATATTTAATTCAATCCCTGGTATTTTATCCAGTGCATTGATTTTTTCAGCTACCTGTACATATTCATCAATAGTTGAACCTGAAACATTTACAAAAATATGTGTATTGTAGTCCTTAATACGGGGATAAATATCTGATACAAAAGCATCTACCCCTTTATTTTGCAGCCCAACTGCATTGAGCATCCCTGAAGGTGTTTCGGCCATACGGGGATAAGGGTTACCTTCTCTTTTTGATCCTGTTGTACCTTTTACAACAATACCTCCAAGTTGTCCAATATCAAAAAAGTCTGCAAATTCTTCACCAAAACCAAAGGTCCCTGATGCAGTCATTACAGGATTCTTTAGTACAAGATTTCCAATTTTTACAGATAAGTCTACCATTTCAAATCCTTAATATTAAATACCGGGCCTTCAGTGCAGGTACACCTGTTTCCTGTTGTCGTTTCTACAACACAACAAAGACATGCACCAATACCACATGCCATAAGGTTTTCAAGAGACACTTCGCAATCAATACCCTTCTCCTTGGCAATACTTGCAATAGATTTCATCATAGGTTCCGGACCACATGTATAAATCCGGCCATACTCCCTTACCTTTTCATTGAATATAGAATGCTGCGTGACAAAACCTTTCTCTCCCATAGATCCATCATCAGTAGTAATTAAAACCTCTCCAAAAGCCTTATATTTATCAACTTCAATAATATACTCAGCTGACCTGCCACCCATAAGGGTTGTAATTTCCATGCCCTTTAAATGTAAATAGCGTGCAAGGTACAATAATGGAGCAATTCCACATCCACCTCCTACTAACAAGACTTTTTTGTTTTCCGGTAAAGAATATGGAGTCCCTAATGGAAAAATAAGGTTCAAAACTTCACCTTTTACTAGTTTTTGAAGATTATGTGTCCCTTCTCCAACTACTTGAATTAGTAATGTTAAAGTATTTTCAGTATAATCAACATCATGAACACTAAAGGGACGACGCAAAAACACTTTTTGCGAAGTATCAATAAGAGCTTCAACAAATTGACCAGGTAAAATCTCCGGCAAATGCACCATCGGTCTTAAAAGAAGAGTAAAATACTCAAAATTTAGTACTTTATTATCAAGCACCTCAAAATCCTGTATATACTTTTTGGGCATATATTACGTAAACATTTTTTATTAATTCATATATGTAAAGATAATGAAGATAGGAGGAAGTTTTTATTTCATTGGTATATATTCTTTAAACAATCCATTGTTGAAGAATAATACAATCCTTTCTATCAGGTGGTTAGAATTAACATGTAATTTTTCTTCTATTTTTTCCAGATCAATTTCTTCTATACTTTCAAATTTTAATTTCTCAGAAGGTTTAGCTGTATCTTTTATAGAATTTACAGATGTAAACAAATCCGATTCGCCAGCTTTTTCAGTATTACCATCATCAATAAACATAGATCCTTTCCCTACTATAAGCCATTGTGCATTCAGGTTCGGATATGTAAGGAGCATCTTTTCGATAAAATCAAAACTTGGCTTATTTCTTCCTGAGAGTATATGTGAGATACTGGATCTTTGTACTCCTATTTCATCAGCAAAACGGGTCGAAGAAAGCCCATTTTTAGTTAAAAATTTCACAATTCTGTCTTTCATAATCTAAAAATAATTTCACAAATGTAACAATAATAATAATTACATTTGTAACTTTATTAAAGATTACATTTGTAACGTAGATTATTTTTCTTACTGAATGTATGATAAGCTTATAAGATGTAGATAATCGAAAATAATAAAACTTATGTTTCTGTAATCATTATTAATTAAATCATTTATTAATAAATAGGTATATAATAGCAGAAATTCGTCACTAAATTAGTATTAATTCAAATGATATATCTTAAATTATTGATATTGAAGATTATAATAGATTAAATATGTGACTATTTATAGGATAATTGAAGATTATTTTTCATATTTATTCTATTAAATGTTTATATAAATAACTATAAATATCTGGTTATTAGTTTAATATGGTATATTCGTCGGTTCAATTATGATATGTTACATATGTATACAAATTCAAATCTTTTCTTATTTACATATGTAATTTCACGAGTCTTTTAAATGGTTTACTTTTGTGAATTAACCATATTTTATACAATTTTCATATCTTTTTGTTCATTGCAATACTAACTGCTGGTATTTATAAAAATTTGAATTACTAATCCAAAATATTTCATTTGTTAATGACACATCATTAAAAATTCTTTTAGATTATAAATCATTACTAAACGAGTAAATTATATTTCGTCCCTAACGGGACTTAGAAACATTTTCTAACACAATGTTTACCAATATGTCGTCC
>JAFGOZ010000295.1 GCA_016926235.1 Bacteroidales bacterium
AAAAGAAAAAGTTATAATTGTACAGAACTTTTATTTATATATTTTTGTTGTGAAAAAATAAACAGGAATGCATGGCAAAAGTAATTAAGATCAGGAGGGGATTAAATATACGCCTGAAGGGAAAAGCCGAAAAAATATTTATCAGGGCAGACCAGGCAGACTATTACGCAGTAAAACCTACCGATTTCCCCGGCCTTACACCTAAACTAAATATAAAAGAAGAAGACCTTGTTAAAGCTGGCAGCCCGCTTTTTCATGATAAATATAACCCTGAAATTACCTTTTCTTCACCTGTAAGTGGAAAAGTAAAAGAAATTCTAAGAGGAGAAAGAAGACAAATACTCGAAGTAATAGTTGAAGCTGACAAGGAAATTGAATATTTGCCCTTTGAAAAAGCTGATCCTTTAAAGCTATCCCGTGAAGAAATAATTGAGAACCTGCTGGTGAGTGGGATGTGGCCTTTTATCAGGCAAAGACCTTATGCCATTGTAGCAAATCCAAAAGACACACCTAAATCTATATTTATTTCAGCCTACAATTCTGCCCCACTGGCTCCGGATAATGATTTTGTTGTAAAAGATGGAGATAAGGACTTTCAAATAGGCATTGACGCCCTCTCAAAGCTTACTAATGGTAAAATACATTTGAACCTGGATGCAACATATCCGGCTTCCAGGGTGTATACCCAGGCTAAGAGAGTTCAAACAAACTACTTTAAAGGCCCTCATCCGGCAGGTAATGTAGGCGTACACATACATCATATTGACCCAATAAACAAAGGGGAAGTAGTATGGTATATCAATCCACAGGACGTAATCTCAATAGGCAGGTTGTTTGATTCAGGCAAATATGATGTATCGAAGGTGATAGCCCTCACTGGTTCTGAGGTTAAGAAGCCCCGATATTTTCGCATCATTGGAGGATGTTCCATAGCAAAACTGATAGAAGATAATGTTAACGATGGGAACCTTCGATATATAAGCGGTAACGTATTAACTGGAACAAAAATTAATTCAGATGGTTTTGTTGGTTTCTATGATTCTCAATTAACCGTTATTCCGGAAGGAGACCATTATGAATTTATAGGTTGGGCAAAACCGGGCTTTAAAAAATTTAGTGCATCACGTACTTTCTGGTCTTGGATGGCGCCTGGTAAAAAATACCGCCTCGATACCAACCTCAATGGAGGAGAAAGGGCTTTCGTCCTCACCGGTTTTTATGAAAAAGTATTTCCATTTAATATATATCCTATGCAGTTGCTTAAAGCAATTTTAATAGAAGATGTTGAATTAATGGAAAAACTGGGAATTTATGAAGTTGCAGAAGAAGATTTTGCACTTTGCGAATTTGTTGATCCCTCAAAAACTGAGATGCAAGCTTTGATAAGAAAAGGTATCGATCTGATGATAAAAGAAATGTCATAAAAATAATAACAGGACTATAGAAGATGAGTGCATTAAGAAGGTATATTAATAACATAAAACCAAATTTTGAGAAAGGAGGAAAATTCGCAAAGTTCAAATCCACTTTTGAAGCTTTTGAGACTTTTCTTTTTGTTCCCAACAAGGTTACATTTTCCGGATCACATATTAGGGATGCTTTAGACATGAAGCGCACAATGACCGCTGTCATCCTGGCACTGATGCCTGCTTTACTTGTTGGAATGTGGAATATCGGATTACAATACAACCTTTCAATCGGGATGGAAGCAACTATTTGGCAGAATTTCTTGTTTGGTTTTAAGCAGGTATTCCCCATCATTGTAGTATCCTATGTTGTCGGCCTGGGTATTGAATTTATTTTTGCTCAAATCCGGGGCCATGAGGTCAACGAAGGCTTCCTGGTTACAGGTATCCTTATCCCTATGGTAATGCCAGTAGATATTCCCTTATGGATGGTGGCAATAGCAACCGCTTTTGCTGTTATAATCGGCAAAGAAGTTTTTGGTGGCACAGGTATGAATATATTAAATCCAGCGTTGACAGCACGTGCTTTCCTGTTTTTCGCCTATCCTTCTTTTATGTCAGGCGACACTGTATGGATTGCAAATCTAAGTAAGGGTCAAGGTATTATTGATGGATTTTCCGGGGCTACACCCCTGGCTCTTGCAGCTGCAGACCATACAGAAAAGATCCCTGATGCTATGCATATGTTGATAGGTTCGATACCCGGTTCTATTGGTGAAACCTCTGCTCTGGCAATTTTCCTGGGCGCTCTTATCTTAATATATACCGGAATTGGCAGCTGGAAAATTATTTTTTCGGTCTTGGCAGGAGGTGCAGCTATGGGCTTACTACTCAATGCGGTTGCAGTAAATGCTTTTATGGAAATTCCGTTTTATGAGCATCTGCTAATGGGAGGTTTTGCATTTGGTGCAGTATTCATGGCTACTGACCCCGTTACTGCAGCGCAAACCGAGAAGGGAAAGTGGATATACGGATTTCTCATAGGTATTTTTGCCATTATGATAAGAGTGCTGAATCCAGCATATCCTGAAGGCGTAATGTTAGCTATATTACTTATGAACGTTTTTGCTCCGTTAATTGACCATTATGTAATAGGAGCAAATATCAAACGCAGGCTAAAAAGAGCAAAAATTAAAACCGCTTAGAAAATGAAGAACTTTTCAAATACATATATTTTTATATTTTCAATAATAATGGTAGTGATCGTTGCAGCAGTACTATCGTTTTCTGCTATGAAACTAAAGCCTTACCAGGATAAGAACAAAGAAATTGAAAAAAAGAGAAACATCCTGTCTTCGATAAATATTGAGAGCGATACTAAGAATGCTGAATCACTCTATTCCAAATATATTATCTCAGAACAAGTTTTAGATGTACAAGGTAACATTATTGAAAATCCAAAAACTCCCCCGTTTGATATTGATCTTAAAAAAGAACTTGATAAAGATCCTTCCGTAAGAAATTTACCTTTATTTATCAGCCAAATGGAAGATAGCAGTATATATTACATCGTTCCCGTAAGAGGCAAAGGGTTATGGGGCCCTATTTGGGGTTTTGTTGCTTTACAAGACGACATGAGCACTTTAGCTGGTGTTATTTTCGATCATTCAGATGAAACCCCTGGATTAGGGGCTGAAATAAGTACAAAGAAATTTCAGGTGCCTTTCAGAGGCAAAAAAATATTTAGTGGTGCTGGCAAATTTCAATCAATTAAGGTTGTTAAGGGTGGCGCTAACCCTGCCGCAAACAATGAAGTTGATGCAATATCCGGAGGAACTATTACAAGTAAGGGCCTGGAAACTATGCTTGGTGAATGCTTGTCAAATTATATTCCATTTTTTGAAATGAAAATGCAAACCCGATGAAAGATAAAGAACCATTATTTTCAACTAAGAATTTAAAGCTGATAACGGCTCCTTTAAATAAGGATAATCCCATTACCGTTCAGGTATTAGGAATTTGTTCGGCACTGGCAGTAACAGCAAAACTTAAGCCCGCCATAGTAATGGCTCTTTCAGTAACAATTGTAACTGCTATGTCAAACCTGATTATTGCAGCAGGCCGAAAAATGATACCACCGCGGATAAGAATTATTGTACAGCTTGTAGTAATTGCCATGCTTGTTATACTTGTAGATGAATTGCTAAAAGCCTTTGCCTATGATGTAAGCAAGCAATTATCAGTCTTCGTGGGATTGATAATTACCAACTGTATTATCATGGGACGCCTGGAAGCTTTCGCCATGAGCAATAAACCGTGGCCAGCTTTCCTGGATGGTATCGGAAATGGTTTTGGATATGGTATTATACTTATCATTGTTGCCTTTTTTAGAGAATTACTTGGAAACGGAACATTATTCAATTACAGGATATTACCTGAATCTTTTTACGAAGCCGGTTACAGAAACAATGGTTTGATGATATTACCACCTATGGCCCTCATTATTGTAGGTATAATAATATGGGTTCAGCGCAGCAAGAATAAAGAATTAATTGAAGACAAGTAAAATAGCAAACGAAGATGGAAAACCTTTTTAACATATTTGTAAAGTCTATTTTCATAGACAATATGATTTTTGCTTATTTTTTGGGAATGTGCTCATACCTTGCCGTCTCAAAAACTGTTAAGACATCAGTTGGTTTAGGTATTGCCGTTATTTTCGTTCTCGGGTTTACTGTTCCTATCGATTATATACTTGAGAACTACTTACTGAAAGAAGGTGCATTAGTTTGGCTAAGTCCCAACTTTGCGGATGTTGACCTGGGTTTCTTAAGTTTTATCATGTTTATAGCTGTTATTGCTTCAATGGTTCAATTGGTTGAAATGATCATTGAAAAGTTTTCACCAACCCTATATGCTTCCTTAGGTATATTCCTTCCTTTAATTGCTGTTAACTGTGCTATATTAGGAGGATCTCTTTTCATGCAGGAAAGGGAATACAATACAATTGGTGAAGCTACTGTATTCGGCCTTGGTTCAGGTGTTGGCTGGTTACTAGCAATTGTTGGTATTGCCGCAATTAGAGAAAAAATAAGGTATTCAAATATCCCTGCCCCACTTAAAGGGCTTGGTATCACATTTATAATAACAGGGTTGATGGGGATAGCCTTTATGAGCTTTATGGGTATTAAATTATAATTTTATTGTATGATTTTAGTTGAAGTATCGTCAGGAATTCAGATTTTAATAAGTATTGCTATTTTTTTATTTGTTATTGTGCTTTTAGTGGCAGTACTTCTTTATGCAAGGGCAAAACTTACACCACAGGGAATGGTTAAGTTAACAATAAACGATGAGAAGGAAATAGAAGTGAAGCCCGGATCTACATTGCTAACTACACTTTCAAATAATGATATTTACCTGCCATCGGCTTGTGGAGGTGGTGGAACGTGTGGTATGTGCAAATGTCAGGTATTTGACGGTGCAGGTTCAATACTTCCTACAGAAACTGGTTTTTTTACAAGAAAAGAACAACAGCATTACTGGAGGCTTGGTTGTCAGGTAAAAGTGCGTCAGAATTTAAAAATCAGCCTTCCAGAAGAAATAATGGGAATCAAAAAATTTGAGTGTGAAGTTATTTCTAATAATAATGTAGCATCTTTTATAAAAGAATTTGTAGTGAAATTACCCGTAGGTGAAAACCTTAATTTCCAGTCAGGAGGATATGTCCAGATAGATGTTCCTAAAATTGAAGTGGATTTTAAAGATATGGATATCGATAAAGAATATCGTGATGAATGGGATTGCTACAATATGTGGGATTTAAAGATGAAAAATCCGGAAGAAACATTCAGGGCTTATTCTATGGCTAATCATCCGGCAGAGGGCAATATAGTGATGCTTAACATTCGTATTGCCACACCACCATGGGATATGAAAAAAGGCAACTTTATGAAAGTAAACCCAGGTATATGCTCATCCTATATTTTTTCAAGAAAACCGGGAGATAAAGTAGTACTTTCAGGACCATATGGAGAATTTCACATAAAAGATACTGACCGTGAAATGATATATATTGGTGGTGGTGCAGGTATGGCCCCACTTCGCTCACATCTCTTCCATTTATTCCATACCCTGAAAACAAAACGTAAAGTATCGTACTGGTATGGAGCACGTTCAAAAAGGGAAGTATTTTATGAAGAACACTTCAGGGAAATTGAAAAGAAATTTCCAAACTTTACTTTTAATCTTGCTCTCTCAGAACCTAAACCAACAGATAACTGGACCGGGCTTACAGGATTTATCCATCAGGTGCTACTTGATGAGTACTTAAGTAAGCATGACGAACCGGAAGAAATTGAATACTACTTCTGTGGTCCTCCAATGATGAATGACGCAGTTTTAAAAACATTGTACGATTTGGGTGTACCTGAAGAAATGATAGCATTTGATGATTTCGGGGGATAAAAAAGAATAGTAACATAAGCAGTTAATACTGTGATAAGTTTTAGGAACATATAAAATAATAATTATTGGGTTATTTTATATACAAATTAATTTTAAGCCCATAAAATACCATAAACGACTAAACCCCTCAACCATGCAAAAATTTGCCTTTAAAATGAAATTAAAGCCCGGATTTAGGGATGAATATATTAAGCGTCATAACAACATCTGGCCCGAACTAAAAGAACTTATAAAATCAACAGGGATTAGTGACTATTATATTTTTTTTGATAAAGAAACAGATTTACTGACAGGAATTCAAACTGTTTCAGGAAATCAATCTTCCCAGGACCTGGGAGAAAATCCCATCGTACAAAAATGGTGGGCTTATATGGCGGATATTATGGAAACTAACGAGGATAATTCGCCAATAACAATTCCTCTTGAAGAAGTGTTTTGTTTGAAATAATGATGATAATGAATTAGGGAACTATCCTGACAGAAGGTTATTAATCATTGTGCTGAAAAAACAGGACTTTCACATCATCGTCTTCGTTTATTACCCGCTGACTATTAGCGGAAACCTCTCCCGGCATATCCCTGTCAACACACTGAGAAGGTACAACAATATAAATATTTAACATTTTCACAATATCCGAATTTTTATGGAAAGGTAGCATTAACAGGCATGAATAAAAAATAAAGGACTATCACAAAACTATCACTATGATGTACAATTATTCAATGATTATTCCAATTATAAACATAAAGAGCTGATACAATAATGAAACCAGCTCTTGATTATAGTATCTGATACAAATTCTAGTACCTGTTCAGCCACCTGTATCGACGGGCATTATCCCCAAATTTCATGGCAATCATAAACTCATGGGAACCAAAGGTATGAGCCATAATTTCACTTGTGGCATAATCAAATGCATAACCAAAATATATGTTATCAACCCTTAAGCCACCCATAACCACAAAATCGCTGATTTTATGTGATTTTTCTCCGGTTCGAAATGATAAACCCGTCCAATAATCATCCTTATAATATACTTTTGCGTTTAAATCCATCTGGGCAGAACCAATATTATTGATTTTGAGTAAAAAAGATGGTTCCACACCAAACTCGTTATCAATAGTAAAAGAATAACCTCCAAGCATATAATAACTCCGAAGCGTGATATCTTCACTCTCTTTCATCGTGGCTTTATCCCATAATCTTAGTTTGGATTGAAACACATTGGATGATGAAACACCTCCATTAAAGCCATAGCCGGTAAAATATACACCAAAATTTGCATCCGGAACAAAATAGACCTTATCTTTATTAAAAAAGAAATTATCATCTGCGTCAGGCAGCTCTATTCCATCATGTAATTTATATTGATATGCCTTTGTTGAAATCCCAAATGATAATTGAGAGCTGTGCATATCAATATGGTATGAATAGGTTCCCTGAAAACCTGTACGGCCAATAGCACCTGTCCTGTCGTTGAATATATAACCCCCCAGGCCTACGCGTCCGCTCCTGGAGCTTAGCCGGTGCTTTTTCTTAACGGAAGCATTCTTATTAATAAAACTATTCCTTAAAATCCTGGTCTGTCCACAAATTGCATGCGTTTTAGGTGTCCCTTTAAAGCCTACCCATTGTTCCCTTGCAGTAAGGCAAAACTCTGTGTAACCTGCGCTGCCCGCGATAGCAGGATTTATAAGATATGCATTCATCATATACTGACTGAATACAGGGTCTTGCTGGGATTGCGTCTTGAATATGCTTAAAAAGCACACAAATCCAAGCAAAACCAATCCTCTTTTTAATACCAATGCTTTCATATCTTGTTTCTAAAATTATCTGATTAATGTCACGCTTCCGTTAAATACGGCATTACTATTCTTAAATGTAATGATGTAGAAGTATGAATCCATAGGCAATGCCTTACCTTTAAGTGATTCCCCATTCCAACGATGGTCCGGCATGTTATTAAAGTAGCCATCACTCTTGGATTTATATACCATTTTACCCCATCTGTCATATACTTCAACTATAATATCCGGATAGTATTCAGCACCCAGTATTTCCCAATAATCATTTTGATAATCATTATTAGGCGTAAACCCTGTATATGGCATGAGACACACATCACTCTGGTATGCCAGTATAGTATCTACTGTAGCCACGCATTCATTAATATCGCGTATTGTAAGCTGATAGTATCCCGTATCCAGATCGGAAATAATATCACCAATTTGGCCGGTATTCCATTCGCCAAATTGCTCATTGTATGGTGGTGTACCTCCGGTAATGGTATCAACAGCAATGAAGCCATTAATAAGACTGAAGCAGAACGGATCTTCTACATGTAATGTAATCTTGATAGGATGGGCCTCTTTTACTTCAAGAGTATCCAAAACCTTACATCCATTATAATCCAAAACATTGCCTATATAATTGCCTGCTGGTAACTCCTGGAGTATGCTATCCTGCCAGCTTAATGGGATTTCAACACCATTTGAATCGAACCATTCATACGTGTAGGGCCTATAACCTCCTGAGGCATTAGCATAAATCCAACCTGTAGCGTCGCCATTACATTTTGCATCAGCTATCACGAAATCCACTTTTACACTGTCAGGCTCTGTTAAAGTCCTGGAAGCTCTACCCTCGCAACGATTTGCATCCCAAAGGATCACAGAATAATCACCCGCAGCTGCACCATGATAGGTTTCATTTGTATTTCCACTATTCCAAAGCCATGCCGAGGCTGGTTGTGTGCCCCCTGAATCAAGAACAGCTACCAGAACACCATTCTCATCACCTGCACATTTAATTGGGTTTATAATGCCAATGCTTACATATAGAGGCCCTGGCTGATCCAGATAAGTAGTATCGATAAATTCTTCACCCGTTGCCCCATCCGTAACAGTGACAATGTACATTCCTTCACCGACTCCAGTAAGTATTTGATCTGTGGATCCATCTTCCCATCTATAAGATACTGTACCCGCATTATTATATGCTTGTGCAATTAATGCTCCGTCTGTAAATCCATAACAACTGACAGCATTTTGTACAAATATATTTGCATTAAATCCATCGGGTTCAAGCACTGTTACTGTATCTGAAGCTGTACAACCAAAGCTGTCCACAACAAATACAGTATATGTTCCGGAACCTAAACTATCTGCTATTACAGTTGTTTGAGCCAATGTATCATCCCATTGTACAGAATAAACAGAAGGATCCCTGTTAACCATTACTTCTGCAATACCATCTGTAGCACCTGTATAGGAAATATGCCATCCATGCTGGTAAGAACTTGTAACAGAAGCATCTGCAATAAGAGGATTGGTTTCTTCAATCGTAATTGATGTATCACGATCACATCCTGTATTATCATCAGTAACCACAACACTGTAATCCCCAGAAGAAAGACCATCCTGATCTTCAGCATCCTCATCTATTCCGGTACCAGATATTGCTGTCCACTGGTAAGTATAATTTCCACTACCTCCATCAACTGTTATATCAATAGATCCTGAATAATCCGTATTACAATATACAGAAGATGCCAGGATATTTGTAAACTCAAGATGATCATAAACTTCAACTAATACTGAATCTAAACCCACACAACCATTACCGTCTGTTATAGTTGCAATATACGTAGTAATTGCACCAGCATTCGGGTTCGTTAATACTGCATCCTCAGGATTACTTAAGTCAAGGCTTCCATCATCAGGTGTCCATGAGAAGGTTACTGAAGGTGTATAAGACTGAACCAGATGTAAGTCATTGGTACATGTTCCAATTGTTACATCATCAATTAATGTTACTTCTGGCAAGCTAAATACAGTCAGCAATATGCTGTCGCTTATAGCTTCACAAGTATTTGAATTTCGAACAACCACATAAACAATATCACCCGTTGTCAGTGAATCCGTTGTATATTGGGCACTGATGCCAGATTGAACCAATTCATCATTTACATAGAAATCAAATATCGAACCACCAGTAGCAGTTACATTAAAATCTACGGCAACACCTTCACAAATACTGTCATTACTTGCAGTAAATGCAGTAATTACCGGTAAATCAAATACTTCCATCATAATAACCTCACTAAATGCATTACAGCCTGTAGCCATATCAATTACCTCTGCATAAACCTGATCTCCATTTATCAAAGTATCTGTTGTATAAATATTGTTACCCGTTAATACAGTATCACCGTTCAGGTAGAAAATATAATCATCGCCACCTGCTGCCATGAATACAACCGTGTCGCCGGCACATATACTATCATTTGTCACTGCAATCATGGGTTCGGGCAATTCATGGAATAACACATATACCGTGTCACTTATCACTGTATTACAGTAACCAGTAACTTTACATCTGTATAAACCTGAATAGGATGAAGTATCCGCTATAATAGAAATTAAAGTATCATCCACTATAGTCAGATTACCATCACTAATGACAGTATTCCAATCCGTACCATTGAATTTTTCCCAGGTGAATGTCAAACTTTCACCAACAGCCGTTAAGCTGAATGATACAGGCGTCCCTACACATTCGATGATACTGTCAACAGGTTGTGATGTTATTTCGGTTGCGGGATATACGGTAATATAATCTGTCCTTATCCTCATGGTATCCGCAGCGCCGTCAATCAACCATAACTCAACAGTCTTAACACCACCCGTAGTGTAAACATATGAAACGGTATCAATCATTGAGACATAGGATAATGTATCACCAACAACGCCATCTCCGAATACCCACATATAATCTGTTATAGACGTGGTATTTTCACAAAGATCGACAAAATGTACCGTATCTCCCACGCACACTACAGTTTCAAGCGCCAGGAAGTCAGCTCTTAACCCGCAACCTGATTGTGCAATCTGCATAGTCACGCTATCCTGACATCCAAATTCATTAGTCTCGACCACACTTATCCAAACATTGTCCAAATCTCCAAAGTTCACCACAACTACATTTGTATCAGATGGCCCGACAAATGTTATGCTGTCATGCGCATACCATTGATAGGTTGAATGCGGATTGTATGCAACTTCATATTGTATATTTGCAGATCGGCAGGCAACGGTATCCGGTCCATTAATAGTATCATGAGGAACAGCATGAATGATTACATTAAAGCTGCAACTATCAATGTTACCGTATAAGTCTTCAGCATAATAGGTTACTACAGATGTGTCTATGGCAAATAATGTTCCACTGGCATCTCCTGTTCCGGATGTATTGGTTGCCCCGGTAATAATATAGGTTACTGTAACATCTGCTGAATCTGTACATCCGTCAGAAATTGTTAACATCCCAATATTTTCAACAATATTCCCTGTTTCCGATTCTGCACATTCCACAATATCTGATGGAGGTATTATTCGAGGAGCCAGAGTATCATATACTGTTACCGTTGACTCACATGAATCTATATTACCACTTGCATCTGATACTATCAAACTTACTGTATTCAATCCAACATGACTGCAATCAAACACTGACCGGTTCAAACTCATGGTTGATATGCCACAGTTGTCGGTTGAGCCATCATCCAGATAAC
>JAFGOZ010000296.1 GCA_016926235.1 Bacteroidales bacterium
CGCGGTATAAGCTATTACAAAGCTGTCAAGGGAGTAGGAGCAAAAGCAAAAACCGTGACGAGCTTATGAATTATACCGTCCGTGTTAGGTGGTCGTAGCAATTTTTTTTCAGTCTTAATATTTTATAGTTGTATTATCCTTGATATAGCCTAAGGAAGTCAAGAATTTTACTGTATTTTCCATTGTTGAGGTGAAATCCTCATCACCATAATATTTAAAGAAAAAACCATGATCACGTCCTTCATATAGTACTACTTCACAATTATTTCCATACTTTTTCATTTCTTCATAAAAACGGATTGCTTGATGGAAGTCGACACTTTTATCAGCTGTCCCGTGGAAAATTATAGTTGGAGGAGCACCCTCAGCAATATAATGAAATGGAGATATTTCGATAGCTCTACCTTTAAGGCATCTTATAAGTTTCTTAGCATGGTAAGTCGGTTTCTCCAATCTTTTTGTTGTATCTGACAAATGCGCTGGCAAATCAAGAGCAGGATTAAATAATACCAAAGCGTTTGGAACAGAGCTTATGGACAAATCTTCATTTTCTTCATCAAAGTCTTTTACTAGCCCGGTACATGCTGCAAGGTAGCCACCTGCGCTACCTCCTGCTGCTGTAATACGATTTTCATCAATACCGAGCTCAATGGCATGCGTTCTAAGCCATCTGATGGTTGATTTCGAATCTGCAATGCAGTCAAAGAGTCGGTTATTTGTACGATAAGACGCAAGTATAGCTACCATCCTTTGTTCAACCAGGTACTGACATTGTGCCTTGAACTGCCAGACAGGACGCTCATTAAATCCGCCACCATGAAAAAAAACTATAACAGGTAGTTTATCCATGTAATTTCGTTCAGAAGGCTGATATATATGCAGTTTCAGGCTTGTCAAGCCGTTAGTTTTATAAACTCTGGTCTGCATTATAGGTTCATTGCTGGGAACTTGTGAATATGTTAATCCTGTGAAAGTCCATAACACAACCAGAAATAAATACTTGAAATTTTTATCACCCGTTTTGTATCTCATAGAATTATAGTCTTTTATGAAAATTGGATACATAATAGTAAAAAAACAATACATTACTTAAGCCGTTAGGTGGCGTAGCATTATTTGTTTCGGCTGTTGAAAAGTCAAGGTTTAATCGAAAGTATAAGTTATCTATCATTGAAAATTGTCATGGGATTACTTTTTAGTCTCCAGCGGTCGAGCTATGCCACCTAACGGCCCGGCAATATGGGGAGGTTGTGTTACCCGACGACAGCACCGGGCAGAATCCTGGTACCCCGCATCAGCGGGGCCACAAAACTGTCACGGTGCAAGGAGGGTATGGCACGTGTTTTTGCCGTCATGGCACAAATTTTATTGCGGGCTGGCGCGATCGCGGTATAAGTTCTATCGAAGCCACGAATTTATCCCCGGGTACAAAAATGGTTGCGGGCACTGGCGAAGTGTCGCGGTACAATTTATCTCGGAGCCAGAAATTTATCATGGTGCAGAATTTAAATTGCGTGCAGATGAGCGTGTCCGGGTGCAACAACCAATACAAATTTGTCTTGAGTGCAGGAGCATAAGCAAAAACCGTGACAAACAACTTACCCATATTGTCCGTGTTATGGGCAGTTATTTTTTTCACTCCTTTATAAATATTGATCCAAAAAGAGCATCTAGTGATTCATTTGAAAATTTGAAATCTCTTATTTTACCATCTGGATATCTATGAAATATTAAGAATCCATATTTACATCCAAATAAGTCTTTTTCTAATGGTACAAATACTACATTATCTTTATTTAGAAAATTCCCAGTAATCAAATTGTTACCTTTTACTTCAAAATTAAATGATTTTTGAAGTTCTACAGAATAGTATATACCGGTATAATCCAATAAATCCTGATTTGTATTATTTATTATGATTTTTGCGGTATCTTTTTGTATTATAACGTAATTTCTATTAAGTGAATCTTTGGCAAAGAAATATTGCAAACCTTCCTGACCCTTGACACGGAAAATATTTTCCTTTTCTGGAATTAGTTCATTCTGTTCAACATTATCAAAACCATTCCCGCTTTGAAATGATCTACTTGTAAGTTTGTTGTTATCAACTATTACTTGTATAAAACTATTATTCGAAATCTTATAGAATCCTTCATATGAATTAAAGTGAATCTTACTTTTATAGGATATTGCATCCCATATATCTGTATTTTTAACCTTTTTGATATTAATATTTAGATTTTCAAAAAGCAAATCTTCGATATAATTATACATATCAGTTGTCATTGACCGATCTGTCTGAATGTTGCTTAGCACTATATAACATGCATCTTTCTCCATAAACCGTGTAACACGTGCCCTATATCCATATGAAGAACCTTCAGATTTATCCCATATTATATTCAGTGTTTCCTTTCCATCGTTATATGAAACTGGAGAAATCTCTGCTGAATAGCTTAAAAATATTTTGTTGCCGTCATATCCGGTAAATGTAGGTGTTTGTGGTTTTATTAAAAGGTCTTTATACTCCTTTGTCAGTATACTGTCCGCTTTAGGGGTAAATATCTTTTGAAATTTATATAAATCAGTTGTTGTTGAAATTATGTCACCAGCGCCTAAGCAATTTGATTCCTCTTCATTGCGATTATTCACAAGTCCGCTGATTCCTTTTTTATAACCTGTTGCCTTATCTTTTATTATTGTAAGATTATTAGCAACACTAGAACTATTCATATCCAATGGATTAAAAATATATTCCTGAAGCAATTCGGCGTAAGATTTTTTTGCTACTTTCTCTAAAATGACTGCAAGAAGATAATACCCTGGACTTGAATAGGTGTATCCCTGTCCGGGTTCATGTGCAAGTTTTTTATCCCAAAAAAGTTGTAAATATTCTTGCTGAGTATGAAATATTTTGTCTTGGCCATCAAAATATTCAGGTATTATATTATAATGTTGTCCAATCCCTGATTGATGCATTAGTAGATGATGAATTGTTATTTTACTAGCAAATTCTTTTGGATAATCCGGCAAATATTTGTCAATTGTAGCATTTAAATCAACTAATCCTTTCTCTGCCATTTTAAGTGTTAAAATTGCTGTAAAATGCTTTGTAACCGAACCTATCTCATATTTTGTATTACTTTTATTGGAGATGTTGTATTCAATATTAGCCATTCCATAACCTTTATTGATTAATATTTTATCCCCAATAGCGATTAAAATAGTACCGCTAAACTTATCAGGAAGCAAATTGATATAATTGTCAAGTTTTTTTTCAATTGAGATGTTTTGCCCTAAAGTTATATTTATGAAGATGTTACAATTGAGTATAACCAGAAAATAAATTTTAAATTTCATATGGTATAGTCTTAATTAGTAAACATATGAAGCAAAATGTCTTGATTTTGTTAACATAGCGTTAATGTCACGTTAATAGTGTTGAGTTGTCTTGATATGATAATTAAGAGCATTGATAAACATTTTAGTTACTTGTGAGGTATAGGTTGTTGCGCTGATAACGAAATTGTCTGGGTTAACTGTCACTTGATCAGCGCTATTGCCCATAACGGCCCGGCGGTATAATTGCGTAAGCGTTACTCGACGAAGCATCCGGGCAGAGTCCAGATACTTTAGCCAGAATGCTGTCACAGTGCGAGGAGAGTACGGCGCGGTTTTTGCCATCCAGGTACAAGTTTTGTGGCTTATACGAGTGTCGCGGTACAAGGTTGATCGAAGGCAGGTAACAAGTCAAGGTTCAAGAGTTTAATAGCGGGCAGTGGTGCGATCGCGGTATAAGCTATTACAAATCTGTCATGGGTGAAGGAGCAAAAGCAAAAACCGTGACGAGCTTATGAATTATACCGTCCGTGTTATGGTTAGTTCATTTTTCTTCTAGATATTCAAAAGTTCTATTACTAAGTTTTATTTTATTTCTTTCTGATGTAAAAAGATATTGGACCATCAACATACGCAGAATTTAAAATCAGGCTGTCATGCTCAATTGAAATTTGAACTCGAATATCTGAATCATAAAATAATATACTCTTATTTGGGTCATCCGAATTTATTTCGACTTTGTAATTTGTTGTGGTTGTTAGCGTATCATTTTTATATTCTTTCATAATGCCCTGGTTTGAAAATTCAATAGTATTTGTGTAACCAGTTGTCTGGGGATTTGATACATGTCCTGTCCATGGACTAACTGATTTTAGCCAATCCCATCTGCCAATAATTATATCAGCAATTGTATCTGTATCTTTTTGACAGCTTAATGTAAATACAATCAATATTATCCAGAGTCCGATATTTATAAGATTTTTCATTCGAGAATAGGATAAATTTATGAATTCTTGATCACAAAAATCATGCTAGAATTTGCATAATTATGGTATCTAAATTTTCAATTGAAATCATGAAATTGATTTTCATGTTATGGTTAGTTCTATTCAAGTTATCTAATGTCCACTGATGCTGCGAATTAACCATAACGGCCCGGCGGTATAATTTAGTGGGCGTTACCCTATGCATTCCGGCCGAACCACTAATCCGGTTTCATTAGCAGAGGGCTTCTTTCGATCGGAAAAGGAGGGTACGGCGTGGTTTTTGCCATCCATTTACAAGGTTTGATCGAGGCCGGGCGTTTCGCGATACAAGTTTTGCCGGAGCCGCTATTTTATCCCCTGTTACAAATTTGGTTGGGGCATTGGCGCAGCGGAGGCGGTACAAATTATCTCGGAACCAGAAATTTATCACCGTGCAGGATTTTAATTGCGGCCATGTGTGCGTTTCCGGGTGCAAGTTTTACCAAGATTTGTCATAGGAGCAGGGTTATGCAAAAACCATGATGAGCCCATTAATTATACCGTCCGTGTTAGGCGGAGCCGTTTTTTTTTGTTTTTAAATAGTAGTATTGATTTTATCAACTCGATTAATTGATAGAGGTATAATTCAATTGTTTTCTAATTACTTCAATTGGAAAAGCTTTCCCATGTCCGGGATAGATAAAACTAATCCCTTTGTCAATAAGAGTCTTCCAATTTTCCTTTATAGCATTAATGTCTTGGGCATAAATTGGTAAACCTGGTTTCCATCTGAAAGGGAACCCATTATGTGCCATACAACCCACGAAAGCTTCACCAGAATTCAGTATTACACTCAAAGAGCCAGTAGTATGTCCTGGGGTATGTAAAATTTGTCCGTCTATTCCATATTCAGAAAGTGGATAGGGTTCATTATCAAGAAGAATGTCCGGGGTGAATTTTGGGAAAGATATTTTAAAAGTAAAGATTAATGGTTGAGTAATTTTACCTTTGAAGTTAACACCCTTTGGTATTAATGCTTTGTCATGTTCAACACATTCTTTTTCGCTTTTATGAATTGCAATTTTAGCCCCGGTTAAATCTCTGATATCATTTGCAGAACCACAATGGTCGAAATGTGAATGAGTCAGGACGATAAGTTTAATCCGGGCTGGATCAATTTTATTTTTTGATAAGACTTTTTTGAAAAGTTGAAGTTTATTTGGCATCCCGGCGTCAACCATTACTATCTCTTTACCAATGATTAAGTAGCAACTGGTCACACCCAGCTTAAAGGAGATGATTTCTGTTGTCATGATGAGTGATAATAAGTGATTACTATTAATCCGATTCTGATTTTTGGTTTATTTCATTGGCCCGGTTACGCCTAACGGCCCGGCAATATGGGGAGGTTGTGTTACCCGACGCAAGCACCGGGCAGGGTCTTGGTACTTTAGCCAGAAAACTGTCACGGTGCAAGGAGGGTATGGCGCACTTTTTGCCGTCCGGTTACAAAGTTTATTGAGCATTACGCGTTTCGCGA
>JAFGOZ010000297.1 GCA_016926235.1 Bacteroidales bacterium
CCTCTCCTCTCTTCTGTCTTCTGGCGCTACTGACCTCTTCTTTCTCTTTTCTTCGCGTACTTTGTGTCTTAGCGGTTCATATCAGCACTTATTTCCGACCTCTGATAACTAGCTTCTGACTTCTGTCTTTGTATTTCCTCTTTTCTAATTCCTGTATCTACAAATATCGCTTGCACCTTGAGCCATACGGCTACTTTTTTATCAAATAAAAAAGGTACCCATACACCTCCCTTAAAGCGATCTCAGTTTGTCGCAGTGAAGAACCAGTAGGAATAAAATCAAATACAGACAGCCTTTCTCCTGCTGAAACCTGGAAATCTACAGGAAATGGATTTACATCAAACCCGGCACGTCCAAAGAGCATTACAGACCTCCGCATATGATAGGCTGATGTAACCAACAGGATTCGTGGCTGAGACTTATCACCAGACCTTGTACGAAGTATTTCTAAAACCGCTTCAGCTTCTTCAGCCGTGTTGGACACCTTACCAGTAGTAATCAGGCAATCCTCCGGAATACCTGAAGCACTGGCATTACGAATCAGCACCAGACCTTCAGGTTCCATATCAGGCCTCCATGGTACCCATCCGCCTGTGAAAATTATCAAAGGAGCCTTGCCTGCCTTAAATAACTCGATCCCTCCAAAGAAACGATCAGGATCATCCCACTCACTCACAGGAGGATTGCCCGGTGCAAGAGTCCTGCTGCTGCTCAAGACAACAATGGCATCAGCCTCAGGCATTGTTTTTACCGGCAGGCGTGTTTTCCAGCCTTCCACAGACCTCATGACTAAATCACTGGTAACAGGCATCGTGGAAAACAATAATATGGCAAGCCCGATAAAACAAAAAAGCCGGCGTCGAAAAACAACACCGGCTATAATAAGGGTAAATGTCAAACCAAGTGGCAATAGAATAAATGGGAGGATCTTATGCAAATAAATCATTGGTTTATAAATAATATGACAGATTATAGCTCGTTATCCAATCTTCGTTTACCCGGTAAGACCTGTCTAAACTGTTGAACCATGCTTTTATAATTATTTCATCAGGACGATATACTTTTCACTGACTTCTGATCTCGGACATCTGACTTCTGTTCTCTCTATTTTCTATTACCTATCCTCATCCGCACTTTATAATTCGCAAAGATAAACCCCGCAAAAAATACACTCAACACAATAATCACTGACAGAACACCAAAGGGCTTTACCAGCAATACAGAAATCCCAACTATCAACTGCAACAGGCCGTAACCCAGTGTGACCTTCCAATGAGCAATTCCCATCTCATTTGCTAAAAGTTGATAAAAATGTCTTCTGTGAGCATGAAGAAGATTTTCTCCATCCTTTAGACGAACAGCCATTGTAACAAATTCATCCGCGTAAAAGGGGAATAGAAAAGCAGAAAGGCATACAAAATCCAGAAAACTCTTTGAGAGCATAACCACAATAGAGGCAAACACAAATCCAAGCAGAATACTGCCTACGTCACCCATAAAAACTCTGGCTTTAGGGAAATTAAAAGGAAGAAATCCAAGACATGCGCAAATGATACAGATTGACAAAACAGTTAAACGGCTATCGCCCTGAGAATTATAATTATAACATGCAAGAAGACCAAACCCAACAACAGCAGTTATCCCTGCTATACCATTAATACCATCCATGAAATTATACCAGTTGGTGGTAGCGATTATGAATAGGGAAAAGAAAACAGAGGTCAGAAGCCAGAAGTCAGAAATCAGAGGAAAGTGATCTGATGCCTGCAATAAAAAAAAGAATGCTGCAATGAATTGAACAGGCAGACGAAGCTTCGGGGATATCTCCTTCCTATCTCCAATAAGGCTTATCAAAGAGAGTATAACTGCAGGAATCAAAAAGGTGGGAGAGATTTTTAGAAATATAGAAGAAATAACAAAGGCAGCCAGTATCCCGATCCCTCCACCTTTCGGAATAACTCCGTCATGAGAACTACGGTAATTTGATTTATCTAGCAGACCAAAAAGACTACCCTTGCAATAGACCACCCATGCCCCGGTACTGCCTAAAATAAGGCATACTATGTATAAAAAAATGACAGAAAGAGGGACTATAATTCGCCTGCCTGCCTTAAGGCTGCTTCAACAATCGAATCCCCTATTCGATATCCACTGTCCCTCATAATTTGCAGTAGAGAAGCAACATTGCCTACCAACCCATATTTTTTTGCTTTCACAAGAATCCCAACGGTACCGATTACCCTTAATCCATAAATATTGCGAGCAACCTTTCTTGCTTTCCTCTCATCAATCAGTACCAGATCCGCGTTTAATTCCCGTGAAAGTGCAATCACATCTGCTTCTCCTGCATCAAGAGTCGTTATCAATAAAGGATCTGTATGGAGGGGAAGAGGCATAACTTCTATCCATTGGACCTTATGGTAATTTGATAGCCCGGCATTTTCAACACCACCTTCCAAAATTTCTCTATGAACGGCCTCAGGGATGGCGATAACATCAAATAGATGTCTGAGTATGTCTAATCTATCGATTATTGAAAGGGCGATAAGCGGGCCTGTATTGCATATAACTTTACCTTGCATATCAATCCAGGAACTCTGCATCTAGTTCTTCACTATCCCACTCAACACTGGCAGTACCATAATGGCTGCAGTCCAGTAAAAACCTCACACGCGATACTCCTGCCAACTGGGCAGCCTGTCCGGATGTAAGGCGCCCCATTTCATACAATTTGACTGCTAGAGCAAACCTTGCCTCTTTTTCAAACATCTCAGGGCTAAGGTTTAGTATGGTGGGTAGTGTTTCAGAATACTTTATTTCTATCATTCTCATTATAATGCCTCTTATACTGGTTATGTTCAGATTACATTTATATCAAATTTAAAAAGAAAAAAATACATATTAATGAATAGCCCTGTCGCTACAAGCAGACCAAATCCAACAATAGCAGTAATACCTGCAATACCGTTAATGCCATCCATAAAGTTATACCAGTTAGCGGTTGCAACAATAAACAAGGCAAGAAAAACAGGAAATAGAAAAGAGAAATTAGATGATGTGGAAAAGCTGATATTAAAAGCCTCAGTATTATGAATTCCCTGTAAACGATAGTAGAAATATAAAAAAGAGAAGGAGGCTATCAATTGAATGGGCAGGCGGAGCTTTGGAGATATTTCCGTCCTATCGCCCAAAAGGCTTATTAGAGAAAGGAGGGTTGCAGGAACCCAAAAAGCTAAAATGATACTACTAAATAATGAATAGGAAACAAAGACAACCAGAATACCAATTCCTCCGCCTTTTGGGATAGTACCTTTATGAGAACTTCTATAGTTTGATTTGTCAAGAAGACCAAAAGTATTTGAGTATCTAGAAACCAACAATGCACCACACAAGCCTAGAGCAAAACACAAAATAAGTAAAAACAAATAATAATTATTTTTCATTTCTAAGTCGACAACTTATTTCCAATGATAGAAGTTCTTAAGCCACTCAACTTCTCTTGATATTCCTTCTTGAAGATTTTCATCAGGAGTAAATTTTAAAATTTGTTTTACTTTTTCACATGAAAAAGTAAGAGAGTGGCTCAACTTTTTAACTTTCGATGAATTAATAGGAAAATCAACATTGAAATGTCTTTCGAATAAATCTGCGATTTTCCCTATCCCATTTGCGATTAAAATCGGTATATGGATAGGCCTCCAATTAGTATTAAGTGATATGCATATTGATTCGATTAGTTGATTAATTGAGTAGTCTTTACCGTCTGTAACACAAAATACTTGACTAGAGGCTTCAGGCTCTATTGCAGCTAAAACCGCTGCCTTGGCAGTATTTTTAGCTGATATCATGCTACGCTTGGCGTCTCCCTTACCCAAAAACACAAAATATTTTTTTCTAACAGCATCTATTAACTTTGCCACATTGCCGCGGTCGCCAACCCCATAAACCACAGGAAATCTTAAAACAACACCCTCAGAACCCCCATTTAACGAGTTTTTAAGTACCAATTGCTCTGCTAAATATTTACTTTTCGCATATACATTGGTGGGGTTACATTTTGAAAACTCATCCCCATGGAAGTCAGCGTCTCTGCCATATACGCCGACAGTACTATAAAATATAATTCTCTTTATCTTGTTTTCATTTGATGCACGGATGATATTTTCTGTTCCCTGCACATTTATACGAAAGAACTCATCCTCCTCTTTCTGAGTTTTAGGAACGCTATGAACTTTTCCAGCTAAATGAAAAACCACTTCACATTCTTTTGTTAAATAATTCAAATCATTTTTTGATGATAAAACCCCTCTTACTATGGTAACATTTTGTTTTATAAATTCCCTAATAGGCTCATTTGGAAGGACCAATAATCGAATATCATGTCCATGGTCAATTAGTCTTTCTAATAATGGATGCCCAAGGCATCCGGTTCCGCCTGTAATTGCGATTTTCATATTTTAAGACAAAAGCTATCTAATATATACTATTTATTTTCTTATTTAACTTGCTCAACAATCCATTCATATGTTTTTTTCATACCATCTAATAAAGGATTGCGTGGCTTCCAGCCCAATTCTTCTTCAATTAAATTGTTATCAGAGTTACGCCCACGTACACCTAATGGACCGGGAATATGTTTGATTTTCAATTTTTTTCCAGCGATATTCATGGCTATCTCTGCGAGCTGGTTTATGGTAACCATTTCATCTGATCCGATATTTACAGGTCCGGTCCAATCAGACCTTGTTAAACGGCATGTACCTTCCAAACATTCATCAATGTAAAGGAAAGACCTTGTTTGCTTCCCATCACCCCACATTTCAATTTCGCCGCCATCAGGAGTCACTGCTACTTTTCTGCATATTGCAGCAGGGGCCTTTTCACGCCCACCCTTCCATGTGCCCTCAGGACCAAATATATTATGGTACCGTGCGATTCTTACATCCATTCCATAATTTCTATGGAATGCAAGATACAATCTCTCACTAAATAATTTCTCCCAACCATAATCGCTATCCGGATTTGCTGGATAAGCACTATCTTCTGAGCAGTTTGGATTATCCGGGTCCATTTGGTTATGTTCAGGATAGATGCAAGCCGAAGATGAATAAAAAATCCTTTTTACATTTCTCTTATGACATGCATCAAGAATATTTAAGTTTATCAACCCAGAATTGTGCATTATATCTGCATCATTTTCTCCTGTAAAAACAAAACCTGCTCCGCCCATATCTGCTGCAAATTGATATACTTCGTCAAATCTTTGATCAACCGATTCGCGGCATATATACGAATCCTGTAAATCTCCCATAATAAAATCATCGGCCTGGGTTTCCGAAAATTCGGGGTATTTTAAATCGACTCCTCTAACCCAAAATCCCTCTTTTTTTAATCTTTTCACCATGTGATTACCTATAAATCCTCCAGCTCCAAGTACAAGCGCCTTTTTCATATCCATATCTCCTTTTTTCAGATATTATTCAGTTCTTTAATTATTTCATGGTATTTTATTGCTGCCATATTTAAACTATATTTCATATCAACAGCCTGCCTAGCATTATTACCCAAACTAACACGTAGCAATTTATCTTTATATAATCTTAAAATTGCATTTACTAATCCATCTACATCTCCTGGAGCAACGACATAACCACAATGTTCCTCTAGAATCACTTTTGAAATTTCTGAATTATGAGACATAACAGCAATAACAGGAAGACCTGCAGACATCAAACCAAATGCTTTGGAGGGAACAGAAAACCCTTCTTGCCCCTCTAAAAGTGACACTAAGCCAATATCAGCACAATTTAATGATAAGCCCAGATCCTCACGCTGAACATAAGTATGGAATTGGCAATTAGTTAACCCCCATTCTTTCACATACCTCTCAATCATTCTCTTTTTATGACCTTCTCCAATAAATAAAAACACGATATCTTCATAATCTCTAAGGTCTCTTGCTGCCTTTATTATTGTTTCCATATCATGAAAACGCCCCATATTCCCTGAGTAACTTATAACAAACTTACCCTCAATTCTCCATTTTTCTCTATATGGATTTCTCTCTTTTGCTCCTATATGAATTAACTTATCATCACTCCAGATGTGTATTAATTGTATTTTGTTTACTGTTTCGAAAGGCATCTTTTTATCTATTATCTTTTGCATACATCTACCAATAACAATAATTTTTTGGGCTTTGGCCAGCATTATTCTATTAAAAAATTCCCAAATTTTTGCCATAATCCCATTCTTCTTCAATATACCAAGTTTTACTGCTGTTTCAGGATAAATATCAAAATTTAAATATATATAAGGCCTATTTTTAATTATTTTTAAAATACTACAAATAATTGCTAAGAATGGTGGATTTGTAAGAACTAAAATAGGCGATTCAGATTTATCGAAAATCATATGAAAGAAAACAGATATTGCAAATGTGATTTGATTTATGATTCGGCATAATAGTTTCAACTTAGGAAATCGAGTCCCCCATACTCGCGTTATTTTTATTCCATGGTAGGTAATTTTTTTATTTATATCTGAGTATCTATCGATATAGGTTGGTGGGCCGCAGACAACTTCAATATCAACTCCCATTTCAATTAATTTCTCACAAAGTTCAGTTAACGTCTGGCCTGTTGATACAAGCTCAGGATAGAACAACTGGCATAGAACTAAAATTTTAAGTGTAGTATTAGACTCTAGATCAGACATTAATCATTTCCCTTTATCAGAGCGAGATTTTTGAATTTTTAATAAAAAGAATAAAAATCACTTTTTACCGAAAATTTTAAAAAATTTTCGAGTGATCTCTTTTAAAATCGTTTTTTCATGTACATTCTATAATCAATATTCTTAGATTATTCGGGCCTTTTGCCCTTTCAAATGCCCCGTTTTAGTCTCACATGGGATACCTCTTCCTTGTTTTATACTGAAGCAAGCATTTAGCTACTCCTGAACATGTTAAAGGCTATCTACCTACACACATGGCATCCCAAGTGTTCTTGATGATTGTTGTGAACCTTCTTCTCTGCGCCCTGGTGCACAGGTGACTCAGGCCAAAGTATTGCTCAACTATATATCTCTTCTTCGATATCGGATTCTTCCTTTAGATTTCTATTTCCGTGATTTTTGCTTTCTTTGTGTCTTTTCTCATTATTCTCTCCGAGGCGTAGACTCATACCTCTATGAGCCGGAGGCCATCTTTTACATCATTAAGATGCAAGAAAGATGTAAACATGTAAACATTTAAGAAGATCCAAAGAGAATTTGGAGAAATTCATTTCCGTAACATTATATAATTGAAAAAGATGGTTTAAAGAACTATACCCTTTATCATTTTAAATATCTCAGAATTAAACTTTTTATCATCACAAACCTGAAAAATAGTTTTTTCATAAGTGAATATGGTGATTTCCCCTCAGTCGGAGAAGCATTGTTACCATGCCGTCTATAGCTTAACAACGTATCTTTTATAAAGTATATTTTTCCGTACATTTCACCTACTAATCCAATCCACCAATCATGCATTGGTAAATTATGAGGGAAAGGCAGTGATTTTTCTAATATTTTTCTATTAAAGGCCATGCTACAACCAAGATAGGAATTTTTTACTAAGTTTTTTAACAAGCCATTTCTTGAATTATTTAGTGTATAAAAAGAGTTATGTATTGTATTACCATATTTATCGATAATATCTGCATCACTTAAAACCAGATCGTAATTTTGTATATATCGTTTAATTATTTCTATTTTATTTCTCATCCAAATATCATCTTGATCAGCTAAGATAACAATATCTCCTTTTGCTTTTTTTAAAGCGTTTTCAAAATTATATATTGGTGATTTAAATTTCTGGTTTTCAAAAATGTGTATTCGAGAATCTGTATATGACTTGATTATTTGAATTGTGGCATCAATAGAACTATCATCAGATATTATTATTTCATCACCTTCATCTAATTGATGCAAAATGGAGTCTAGTTGTTGCTTAATATATTTTTCCCCATTATATGTCGCCATGCAAACAGATATCATTATAAGCTTTCTATATTCTCCTATCTTGGATGTTCCATTCTTTTCATCAATTTGACTCTGCGATTAGGTCAAGGAAATTTTGATACTGTATAGTCCGTAAATCTCGTTTTTTCTGCAATTTTTTTATCAACCATTTTTGCCCCCTTAAGGTTTTCTTTATTTAGGGAGCATGCATCATTAAATACTTTCTTTTTAATTTTATATCATATAGTTGCATTTTTTAACTAGACTGGTCCAAAAACCGATCACTCTAATATTTTCTAATACTTCCGATTTTCCACTCTTTTTTCAAATAAACTTTTTTACATTTTTTACTTCAGGTTGCGTTTCACCATGTTAAGCAAAGGTCTTGAGACCTTCAATGCCATGTTCGTCATATGATTTTTTAATGTCGTATAAATGTTAGAAAGATACCCCATTTATTTTACATGCTTAGGATGCATTCTTGAGATATTCTGTAAGTTCCAATATACTCAGCTTACTTCTTACAAGTTTTTCTTAGGTGGTCATGTTTACCTCCTATTATAGAATATGGGGTTGTAATCTTGAAGGTATCTGACCACCCTTTCTTTTGTATTGTGTCAAGTCAAGTTCGTCTTCTTACAAATTATTCATAATTTTGTAATTTATTTTACTTAAAATTTTCTAATTTCTTATTAGGCCCGGCCAGTAGAGCCCTTTCATGCTTACCCAGCTTACCCGTTATCCCATCCACTACTCCAAATATAATTCCGAGAATGCTTCTCCATTTTCTCCGAGATATGAATTTTAGAACTCGTTTCAAAAAATAAGTTATTGAGAATATGTGAGACAGGATGTGAAATCTATTGATTTTTCCTAAATGCCGCCTTAGCACGAAAGTATTCCGTGTTTGGTAATATACATATTGAGGGGCATCATGCCCTCCAGCGGTTATTGATTCCTTGTGGTATACTAATGATGAGGGAACATATTTTATTTTATAACCATTGTTTCTTACACGCAAACTGAATTCAATATCTTCCATCACTGCAAAAAAATCATTACATAATACACCTGTGTTCTCGATAACCTTGCGCCTAATAAGCATTGCACAACCTGATGCAAATGGGATATCATCTTGTTTATTATAAAGGCTATCATCTTTAGATCCATACCCATTCATTCGACCTATAATAAAGTACTCATTAAATGTAGCACCTCCAAACCATATAATATCCGGCCTATCATAAAATAAGATTTTAGGAGATACAATCCCTATGTTGGAATCACTATTCATAACCTCCAACATCTTTAAAATGCCATCAGCTGCAACAATAGTGTCATTATTTAATAAAAAAATATAGTCTGCATTTTGTTCAAGCGCATATTCTATGCCAAGATTGTTACCTCCAGTAAAACCTAAATTTTCTTTTGATTGCAAAAGTACTAAATCTCCACCCTCATCTTCAATAAGTCTAATAGAATTATCTGAAGATCCATTATCTACAACAATAATTTTATAGTCTAGATAATTAGATTTATTAATAGACCGAACACATTCGAGTGTATCCTGTGGACGATTCCAATTTACTAATATTATATATACATTTCCAAAAGAGGGCATCTATACCATCCCCTTAATCAATTCAAAAACATTTGCCAGTTTTTCAGTCAACACACGACGATGAAACTGCTCAACACCGTTCATATCTATACTCACTTTTGTTTTCGACGAACTCATCATTTGTTTTAATGCCATTGCAATATCCTCGGGCGAATCAGGGGAAGCAACTTGTCCCAGTTTTAATTCTCTAACCAATTTGCAGGCGGCTGAATCTGGGGAAGAAATAGCCATAATCGGATGACCAGCGCCTATATATTCAAAAATCTTTCCTGACAGCATTTGAGAACTTCGACCATCACCTGGTCCATTATATATGAATAAATTAACATCAGCATTCACCTGGAATTCAAGCGCTTCAATATGCGAAACCTCGCCAAACATTCTAACAACTCCATCCAGATTTTGCTGAGTAAGAAATATTTTTTGTTCTTCTGTGTATGCACCCACCAGATAAACCTGAAAGTTATTTCGAATTTCAGGGTATTGACTTAGTAATACTTTTAGACCTTCAAGTAATGGTTTAGGACTACGATTCGGTTTAGACATAGAACTAGTTAGAACAAAAGTAAATTTGGAATAATTTTTTTTCTCAATATCCTTAAAATCATCCGGATCGAACCCGTTAGGGATAATTATTAGCTTATCATTTTCTATTCTTGGGTACCGAAGTAAAAAATCCTCATTGATACCTTCCGAAACTGAGATGATCTTATTAGCTTTTTCGGTTACTAGTTTCTCTTGCCAATGCTCAATAGTTTTTGAGCGAAGTCTATTATGAAAACTCTTATTACGATCAGGATCAGCTAACCAGGCATCCCGAAAATCAGCGACCCAGGGAATTCCCGTTTTTTTATTTAGATAATACCCCACGAAATGTGAACTATGAGGAGGTGAAGTTGAGTAAATTACCTGAACCTTCTTTTCTCTTATAATTTTCATACCCATCTTAACTGCTGGGTATACCCAGGGTAAGATTGCATCTGGAATGAGGCATGCGCAAAGCAGACGAGATATGAATCCCCGAGAAGAGGAAAAACAGTTTTTTGTGGTAAACAACGGGTCAACTCTCATTACAGTTGTTAGAGGGGCAATACCCTTAAGCAACATTGAATCGATTGGAATTCCTAAAGGTATATTTGCAGTAAGGACTATAGGCTGCCAATTCATTTCAGGAAGATATTTTACAAATTTTACCGATCTCTGGACACCTACACCTCCACCAGGAGGAAAATAATAAGCAATCATTAAAACATTATTCTTTTTCAATTTTTATCCTACACTCATTTAAAAAAGACTAACTCATTGTTAATGTTGACATCTTGTTTTTTCCAATTTTGACATCACACGTTTTCTGCTGATAACAAAAATTTAGCAATGCCAATATAATGCCCGAAAAAGCCGGCCCCATTGAATTTACACTGTCCCCTAGAAATAAAATTGTCTCCGCAGACAAAATAGATATTGTGATCACATAAGGTAAATAAGTTTTATCTATATTCCGAGAAATTTTCACCCACCCATATAACCAGGAACAAATAAGTATACAAAAAAGCACTACTCCACAGAAACCAAACCTGTATACATTGCTTATACCTGGGATATGAAAATATGGAAACCAACCGGTGTATGATTTTTCCATTACGGCAGCATCATATGCAGTATCACCTAATATGTCATATCCCATAGGGATATATTCAAAAAATTGGGTTCCCAATCCCATACCAATAAAATAAGATTCCGGACGTTGATTCATATTGAGAAAGACATTTGACAATTCAGCTAACCTGCTATTACCAGCATACTTGAGGCCAACTTCAGAAAAGACATTTATACTCTCAATAACCATACCCATTGCCTCCCATAACTGGGGAACAAATAAAAATGTAATCACTGGTAGCAGTATTGAAATGGAGATAAAGATCTTTGTAAGCTTAAATACTAGTTTCTTATTAAGAATTCGCCAACGAGTTGAGTAACATGCAAATATAAAATACCCAAACATATTAAAAAATAGGATGATAAGAACTAACCTACGTGTACTAAGAAACATAAAAAAAATACTGAAAGCAAATATAATCCAATGCCATATATTTTGTTTTTGTCCTACAATAGCTTTAACAAAAATAAAACCTACAGCAAGATTCAAAAACATTAATTGGTCATATAAGACTATGGGTATTCCCAAGAAACCTTTTGTTATATTAATAAACCCCACCAAACTGGCTATCATTAACATCAACCCAATAGCCAGTATTATAAGACAGACGGTATATAACACATTTATACTATAACTAAAGTCATCCTTATGGCGAATTATCTGAATACTTAAAAAATATGCTCCAAAAAAATATAACGATGGCAACACAGCTTGAACCACATTACGGAAATTAGTCAACCCGTAGGGGAATATTGTTGCTTTAAAAAGACCATTGAACATCGCAAATATTAATATAGCAAAAATCGGTAATAAGAAGCGATTCACTCCCTTTTGTTTTACAATTAATGATAATCTTCTCTTATAAAATACTGACAAAGTTAATAACATAAGCATCAATAAATCCCAGATACTAACAATACCAAAAAAATATCTAGTGAAGAGATTTATCCCCTTTATCCCTTGAACACGTTCATCTGCAATTATTGTTGAATTAGGGAATATTGACAGCATGAAGATCGTGAAAGTTAACCAATAAACAGGTTTTTTTATGCTTATATAAAATGATATAAAAGCAAAAATGCTCAGGACACTCAGAATCAAAAAATTCCAATAGCCCCCTCTGCACGTCACAATAAAAAAACCAATAGGAATACCAACTATGACTAGAGAAAAAAGATAAACTATGTTTTTTCTAAATTTAAACACGGTTTTTTAAAGGCATTTTATTGAATATGTAGCAGGCAATATTATTTTTGAAATAGATAATGTGTGACCAGATAAAAAAATCAGGAGAATGTAACAGAATTTTTAGCCAAAATATATAATATTTATCAGATAGGTAAGCTACGGACTATCAAAGCAGGATTTCCGGCATAAATACCTGGCTCAACTATATCTTTCGTTACAACAGCTCCTGCGCCTATAACTACATTGGAACATATTTTGACAGGTAGAATAGTTGCATTGGAACCAATGGATACATGGTCTCCGATGTCGGTTTCCTTCCACAACTCCTTTTTCCCACCAGCAGGGCCCCCACTTGAAAACAGATCATTAATAAACATAACACCATGAGAGATAAAACAGTCACATCCTATCTTTACTAATTCACAAATAAAAGCATGAGATTGAATCTTTGTTCTATCCCCGATAATCACTCCCTTCTGAATCTCCACAAAAGGTCCGATAAAACATTCATCTCCTATGGTGCACTCATATAAATTGACCGGCTCAACAACTTTTACATTGGAACCAAATTGGACATCCCGAGTCTTAGCTTGGTAAATTATAGGCTCATTCATGATGCTAATATCCCAACCACTTTTTTTGCATGATCAATACCAGTCAAACACTCCTCACCATTTTCAATACAATCAAAGAAATGATTGATTTCAACCTTTAATGGTTCTTGAAAATTAATCTTGGGCAACAAGATATCACCAGTTCTCAAGCTGAACATTGGAAAATTTTGGCTATCATAGTCCATTTTTTCTCCAAGAACTGCTTTCTGATCAATCCCTTTATCATAGATAGCAATCTTGTTTTCAGACACATCATCGTAAACTACCATTTTCTTAGAACCAACGACCGTCATACATCTTATTTTGCCTGGGTCAAGCCAGCTTACATGAATATTTGCCATAACCTTGTCAGGGTACACAATATTCATAAAAACCACATCGTCTACACCATTCTGAATATAATCAATACCTCTTTTAACAACCGATGATGGCTCGGGATCATTCAGCCAGAATTGAATAATACTTATGTCATGAGGTGCCAGATTCCATAGTGCATCCACATCAGATCTGATTCTACCTAAATTTAACCTTTGGCTATAAATATAGCGGACCTCTCCAAGTTCTCCTGAGTCTATCAATTTTTTAACATATCTAACAGCGGCATTATAAAGAAAAGTATGGCCTACCATGGCTACAAGATTGTTTTTTTCAGCAATGCGGCCTATTTCTTCCACTTCTTTAATGCTTCTTGCCATAGGTTTTTCAACCAATATATGTTTTCCAGCATTTAAAGCTTTTATCGCAAGATCAAAATGTGTAAATACAGGTGTAGCAATTAGAACGCCATCTATCTCTCTATCCTCAAAAACCTTCGAGACATCATAAACTACTTCGACTGCAGGATATAATTTTTTTACGTACTCTCTTCTTTCTGCTGATAACTCAACCACTTTTTCAACCTGGCAACGATTATTGCCTATCAGGTTTCTTAATAGATTAGGGCCCCAATAACCGACCCCTATTTGAGCAATTTTTAACATTACAAATCTCCTTATGATTGAAGTGCTATTTTCAGCTGGTTACAGACATGTTCTACTTGTTCTCCTGTCAATTCAGGAAACATGGGAAGGCTTAATATTTCATTGGAATATCTAGATGCAATCGGAAAATCAGCCTGGGACTTGCCTAAATATTTATAAGCCTGAAGGTTTGGCAAGGCAATTGGATAATGTATCCCGGTAGCTATCCCAGCTTCTTTTAATTCACTCTGAATTTTTTCCCTGTTTTTCACACGGATGACATATAGATGATACACATGCCTCATTACTTCCGGCACATATGGAAGTACGACACTTGAACCCTTTAATAAATCATTATATAAATCTGCAACCCTACGCCTGTTTTCTAACCATCCTTCCAGGTATTTTAATTTCACATCCAGAATAGCTGCCTGGAGACCATCTAAACGACTGTTGATCCCTTCAAAATCATGGTCATATTTTTTTATTCGACCATGGTTAGCAATCATCCTGCATTTCTCCGCCAGATCATCGTTATTTGTTACTATCGCTCCGGCATCACCATATGCACCCAGATTTTTACCGGGATAAAAACTGAAACATGCAGCATCACCAAAAGTTCCTACACGGCGGCCTGATATCTCTGCGCCATGAGCCTGTGCAGCATCTTCGACAATATAAATATTATTTTTTTTCGCGATCTCCAAAATTGAAATCATATCGGCGGGCTGTCCATAAAGGTGTACCGGGACTATGGCTTTTGTCTTTGATGTTATTGCTTCTTGAATTTTATTCACATCTATATTGTATGTATTTTCGTCACAATCGACAAATACTGGCCTTGCCCCTGTCATCGTAATGGCTTCGGACGTAGCAATAAAAGTGTTAGCGACAGTGATCACTTCATCTCCGGGACCAAGTCCCAAAGCACGGAGAGCGATGTAGATTGAATCCGTTCCATTTCCAACACCAATGCAAGACTTTACACCAATGTAATTGGAAAATGCTTCTTCAAATTTTTTTACATAATTTCCCCCGATAAATGCTGTCTGATCAATAACACCAAATATTGTCTCATCAATTTCATTTTTAATGTTACTATACTGAGTTTGCAGGTCTACAAATGGTATTTTCATATTTTTATCATTTTCCTTTCTTTCTAATTATTAATTAAAAATATAATTCCTTTCAAATTATAATTTATTATCTATTCTTAACACCAACGCTTATTCCCACTAACGGTTGTTGTCCCAAAATCCCTGATCGACGAAGTAATCCACGAATTTTTCTCATAATTAAACGTCTAAAAAGGAATTTTCCATTCAGATATGCTTGCCAACGCTCTGAATAATCTCCAAATATAGGTTCCTTCGTTAGCTGATTCATAACTTTTAGTTGAAGAATATGGGTCTGATGATAGTCAATAGAACAGATGGTCTTTCTCAATAAGTCATAGCAAGACCAGAAAGCTATTTCATATTTGTTAAGATTTTCTCTCAGAGTTTTTATTCCCTTTTCCCAAATAACAAGGGCCTCAGAAGATTGCGTGACACGATAAAAATCCAATACACCCCACAGTGCATAAATGAATCCATTTAATACGTGAGTGAAAGGTTTGGCAGGAAATTCTTCAAGCCATAGGTTATCTTCATCATAGGCAGCCACACCACAATCATTAATGTCAAACTGAAAAGCATTAAATGCTTTTTGTGCGATGTCAAAATACTGCTCATCCTTAGTTATTTGGTAGGCTCTCAACATAACTGAAATGCCCTGACCTTGAGCCATTGCTGAAATCCATGGTGGGGTTAACTTGTATATAGGAAATTCGAAATTATGAAGCCATACACCAAAGCCTTCAGGCATCATAACTATATTATCTCTAAGCCAGTTTGTCTGTATTAAAAAGCGTTCATAGTATTCTTGTTTTTTAGCAACGAGATACTGCCCCCAATGTGCAAGTGCATACTGTGCTATCATTACAGGGGTATAATGAATTCCATATTTTTTATTACGACTGACATATGGACTGCTTTTAAATACAGAGTCGTAATCTGTGAGAGGAACTCCCTTTTTATCAAACAGGCTGCCAAAGAAATAATTTATTTTTTCTGGCATGATTGCCATAGATATATCTTGATAATAATTTTTAAGTTCGGAATCATATGATAGATGTCCTATTGAATATTTTGTTTCAAATTTTATATTTTCACTCATGCAAATAGATTTATTACCTTCCTTTTTATGAAATTAATCGAATCCATAAATTGATTTGCCTTTAGTATATCCAGCCAGAATCCAACCAGTATAAAAATAAAACAGATTGAAGATCTAAATAAAATGGCATTCCATCCCTCAGTTGGTAAAAAATAAGATATGCCAATACAAACCCATACAGAAACAATACATACTGCTATATCTCTTACCTTATATGGGATGAAATACCGCTTCTGGCTTGCATAATAAATATATCCTACCGCGAAAAACATACCTATCATTTTTGCTATAGCCGCTCCTTCCTTCCCCATTATCGGCATTAAAATAAAAAGAAGCCCTGTACTTAACCCCGATCCGATGAAAATATTTTTCGCTATCGGGAGTGAATCTTTCACAATGAATGTACCTATTCCAATAACATTCGTTAGACCCACTGCAAGGAAAAAAAATACTAACATTGGTATGCAGGAAGCAGCTCTGGAATATTCAGCTGTTGCAACTAAAGGTAAAAATATTGGTGCCATAACCGTGAGAAGCAGACACAGCCAACATCCTAGAAATATATATATGCTAAGGACACGGCTATATACTAATTTGGAATCAGGATTCCCTATTAGCGACATTGCAAATGGTCCCCATGCCAATTGAAATCCTTTATCAATGACCCCAATTACTGATGCCACTTGAAAAGAAAGAAAATAAATCCCAATTTCATCTGATTTCATGAAAAAAGGCATTATGATACGATCAGAGGCATTTATTACCCACGCTGCTAAAGTCGCCGGGAAAATGGGAATGCTAAAAGAAAGCATTTCTTTAAATAGTGAAGTAGAAAAATAACCTACTCCAACCCATCTCCTAAGAATTACAATAGTAACTATAGTGGTTAACATTCCAGTAAGAACCTGAGCAGCAAATGTACCAATTACCCCATAATCCAATACCGCAACAAATAATATTATTATGGAGACAGCCACAATTGAGCTAAAAAAAGAATACTGCAACATTTGCCAAGGTTTACGAAGCAAACGCAGCCAATTGCTCAATATTTTTCCAAAAATAGAAAAGAAAGCAAATAATCCAATTAATATTGTTAGATTTTTAAAAGATAGTGATTTAAACAGTAAGTTGGTTAGCGGTTTCGCAAGTAAAAAAGTGGCTAAAAATAATGCAAAACCTAATACTATTTGAAACCAAAACCAACATGCAATCACACGCTTGCGATGAAGTAAATCATCGGAATCGAAAAACCAACGCCCTGATGCATTGTCTAAACTTGTTAGCGTAAGATCTAGGAGAGTATAAAACGCAAGAGCAATTCCTAACGCACCATAATCATGTGGTGAAAAATATCTTGTATAGATAGGAATTAAAAGTATATTTATAAAACGATTAATCGTTCCGGCAATACCATAAACAAAAGTGTCACTTCCTAATTGTTTGATATAGTTTATTTTTCGGTTTGTCAAAAAATATTCCTCTTATTTACCAAACAAGGATATAGCGAGATCTTCCGATATAGAAACCTACGTATCACTTCAATGCCCTACAGATAGCAAAAATAAAATCACTTTCAATATCATTTGATTTTATTAAATTATCTTCAATTGAAATTAGTATTTGAATTATTCTGGAAGCAATGTCATCTTCTGGCCTAAAATTATGTGCAATATCATTAAGTAGTTGCATTAAAATTGTTCCTCCCATGTTGTGTATTTCAATAACATCAAAATATTTAAATAAGGCATTTTTTATTTCGGAGGATTCAGCAGCTTCAGAAGGATCCATTAATTGCATACGTAAACGACTTGGACGATACACTTTAGTTTTTAATTTGTTGTTACTCATACGAATGCGATAATGCTTTGGTAAAATATGCAGTAAAGCATTAACGATTTCAAGTTGCCTATCTGTCCACTGAAATTTCGATGGGCCGATAAAGTCATTTAAGATAAAAAAGCCAGATGGTTTCAGTGATTTAGCGATAGAGGCAAACAGATAATCTATATTAGTAAAATGATGAATCGCGTCTTCTCCCAAAATAATGTCATAATAATTTTGAGGAAGAGCAACATGATTGATATCGCATACTTGAAAATCTAATTGAGGATATGAATATTTATTTATCCTGGCATTTGCCTCTCTAATTCTTGATTCGGATATATCATATCCTACCAAACTTTTCCATGAACATTGCTTAAACCATAATACCTCCCTATCACCGGTTCCGCATCCCAACGATAAGCCTGTCAGCGGAAAAAACGGTTTTAAATATCGTTCGGCAACATATCTATAGTAATCAAGTTCTCCACAATGCCCATTTATAGTATTCCTGCGCTCTTCTATTGCCGGAATATCGGTCCATGAACTGGCTTTTTTACGATCAGAAGACCAGGCAGATTTTATAACACTCACCTTTTTTTTAGGCCTTAGTCTATTAACAACAAACATAAAATTTAAATTATATATTTTATTTAGTAAAGACAAGAAATCATATCTATTTATTAGATTATTTAACATTACTAATCCTTTAGTGCCCCCTTGCAAATGCTTGTTAGAGTAATTATTGCTTGTGATAAATAAGTCTTTTAAATTTGCCGTTGATGGGGTACAGATATTCATGGTAGACTATTGCGGAAAAAAAATGTGAATAATTAACTATCGGGGATTTGATTCAAGGATATGGACAAAATCAAGAAACTGCTTCTCTAATTGCGGTTTATCGGACAGCATTAAGGCCTTAACGCCTCCCTGATTAATAACAGATGTTATCACTTGTTTAAGTCTCATTTCTGACAGACCAAAACCATATAGATACCTTATGTCAGCGGGATCATATAAATATTTGTCAAAACTTTCTCCTTCAATCCATCGTAATATTTTTTCCGCTACGTGCTTAGCCGACTGATGGGTTTCAACAAACTCTCGTGCCTTTAACCCCAAGTTAACCCTAAAATCTTTATCTACGATCATTTTTTCAATTGCAGCTTCAATATTTAAAGGGTGGCAGTAATAAACAGGAGCAAGTTGATCACTTGTCAGCATTCCATCAATTTTCAAATGCTCGTCCGATGCATACCCACCAACTATAGAAGGCTTTCCCAAAAAAGCTGCCTCAGTAGCTAAGCCAGCCATTCGGACATCGGAATACAATTCATCAATAACAAAATCACATCTGCTAATTTCTTCCAGCACTTCACGATTAGGTCTGTTGATTATTTTAATAAACTCTATTTTATAACCTCTGCCTGAAAGATCATCTATTGCCTTTTCTATGATATCGCTCCCTTTACAATATGGGCGTGAGGGTGCATGCAATATCCTGACCGCTCCATTCATGCGTTTATGCTTATTTTTCACCTGTTGAATACCTTCAGGCAGTTTATAAGGCATACCGATAAATAATCCAGGTATAAATCTCTTCTCATGAAACTGTGCAGACAAGTGATGAGCTATAACAATATCTGCATTTTTTTCGATCTTTTGAACAGTATGCTTAATTTTTTTTGTCAATCCTATACATTCTTCTGGAGATATTGAATTATCTAAAGACATGAAAACTCCGTTAATATAGGGGGGCCGATGGTCTGTTCCATTAAAGATAAAAATGATCTTTTTACCTAATAATTTTAAAAGTGTTAAATCAAGCAATTTAAAATAACTTGCCCCTGATGTATAAATAAACGTATTATACTTTGGCAGGATCGAAAAAAAGTATATCAGTATCAAGATGGTTCTAAATTTTTCAAAAAAAATTTTCTTATACTTGGAATGTGTTGCTTCTTGAATCTTAACATGAATTCGCCTTATGAATTTTGCTATTCCCTGCGAAAAGTCTTCATAGGCAAATTGATGCACAGAAAAATCCACGCAATCGCATTTAATCCCTAGACTATCAAAACCTTTTTTCAAGTTTGAAGAATATCCCGCAATCTCGACAGGCCCAATAAATATCCTTACCCTACTTTTCATTATTACCCTCTAATAATCCCCTTAAATCCTCTTTATCCGGGAAATTTACAAGTACCCCCAGTCCTTTCTTTTGGTAGACAACCATACTGCCCAAAGCTACTGCGGAAACATGGGCATTATTGATTACTTCGCCTATATCTTGAACGTTTCCAGCCCCACCATTTGCGATCACAGGGATAGAAACAGCACTTACAACCTGAGCTGTACAATCTATGTCAAAGCCCTTCCATGTACCTTCGCGGTCGATAGATGTTAAGAGGATCTCACCAGCACCACGGTCTTGAACCTCTTTTGCCCATTTCACCGGACTTATTTTCTGATTGACCATACCGGACATACTATAAACCTGATACTGCCCCCAAAAATTCCTTCTATAATCGATAGCTATTATCACGCTCTGACTGCCAAATGCATTGGCCAGTTCGGTGATGATCTCAGGATTCTCAAATGGATACGAATTTATAACAATCTTTTCAAATCCTATTTCAAAAATATGTTCTGCCATCTGCACACTGCGGACACCTCCACCATAGGAAAGGGGCATAAAGCATTGATTGGCAATTTCTTGAAGAACTCTATAGTTCGGCGCCTTATTATCCCTACTGGCAGTGATATCGAGAAAGGTCAATTCGTCAACCTCAAGTTCGTTGAATATCCGGCAGGTGTTTGATGGATCACCGATATAGCTGAATTTTTTAAACTGGACAGTCTTTACAAGAGAGTCCTCACGTAGGAGCAAACAAGGGATAATGCGCACTTTAAGCATAATAGCAAGAGTCCGTTCTAACGAATAAATGGGGATTTTTAAAGTTTGGAGAAGTTTTCAAGTAGACGCATTCCAAAACGATGGCTCTTTTCAGGATGAAATTGAACGCCAAAGATATTGTCATTCTGAATTGCCGAATCAAATGGATAGCCGTATATTGTTTTTAGAATTGAATATCTTTCGTCCTCGACCTGAGCATGATAAGAATGGACAAAATAGAAACAATGTTCTGACTCAAAATTTTCGGTCAAACGGCAATGAGTGGTTCTATTAACCAAGTTCCATCCCATATGAGGAATTTTCAAAGTCGATTCATTAGAGAAACGGAATTTGATTGTCTTCGCCGGGACCCAACCCAACCCATCGCATTGTCCTTCCTCACTACTTTTAGTCAGAATCTGCATTCCAAGGCAGATGCCTAGAATAGGTACTTTTTCCTTTAAAGCCTTTTGTTCGAGAATTTCTTTAAGCCCGGATTTGGTAATCCTCTCCATGGCCCGATCAAAATGCCCAACTCCCGGCAGAATTATTTTTCTGGCCGCTGCTATTTCTTCGACGTCAGAAGAGATACGAGCCTTCACACCTATTTTTTTGAGCATATTGACAATTGAACCCGTATTTCCCATGCCGTAATTAATTATGGTGATCATAATTTTCTCTTATTGAGGCATGTCTGATAATGGTTCCTGTTTAACAGTCATGGACTGTTTATTCTTGTCCTTACAGGCATATCTTAAATAAAACGATTTCGGGACAAAATTGTTTTTATACATAATCCAAAAAAAAGGTCTCATGGCCTCAAATGTTTTCTTGTATGTCTTGAATTCAGCCACACTTCTAGGTTTATCTTTCATCATGTTTTCAAATGCCGTATCAGTATAGTTTAGTCTTTGCTTAATATATTCCAGTAGGTCAGGGTCTATTTCAGGGGGCGAATTATAAATTTCCAAGGCCCTCTCGCGAGGCAACAATCCTAACCGGACCGACGCTGATAAACTGAGATTTCTCTGGTCCATATTGAATTTATATGGATTGTGATAACTAATGCTAAAGGCAGTCATCCTGTTTTCTAAATGATGTCCGCCATAATAAGTCCAGTTAAAATTTTTAGCTAAAAATTCACGTGCATACTCTTTGGAGTAATTTATATACCATAAAGGTCTGATTTTACGTATTCGTTTTATTAAAATCCATTTAAGAAAGGGGAGAAGTGTCATATTAGGGAACGTCTTCATCTTCATGCTGCCATATAAATCATGAATTGACTTAATATAGCGACCATCAAAATAGCTGTAGCCAATTGGTGCAACGCCTTCTGTTTTGTATGAATGTCCCTCTAAAATATATTTTAAATTATGTTGTGATGCCGCACGATAAAGGACTTCTGTCAGCGCTATATCTGTTGGAATATCAATTGCGGGCACACTTGCTTTTAGAAAAGCGCGGTAGATATCATCCATTTCTTTGTTATCGACAACATAAGTATATAAATCAACGCCTAATTTTTTTGTCAGTTTTCTGATGTTCTCATTAGCGATGGTTGTACTCCAAGTATTATCATAATTTACAGCTAAAGGTCGAAGCCCCATATCCACTGCCTTGTAAAGCATATAAGATGAATCTGTGCCACCGCTGATACCAACCACGCAATCATATTTTTTTGTTTTGCCATTTTCCTTGATAGTTTCAACTAGTTCCTTGAACTTCTGTTCGCCTTCAGGCAAGCCTGTTTTATATTCTTTTTCAAGGTCTTCAACCTGGTGACAATAATTGCAGATACCTTTATCATCAAAAACAATGCCAGGTACATTTTCATCATAAATACATCTTGCACAAATTTTTATATTCTTTTCTGTATGATACATTTATACGCCTCATTTTATATTCTTTCACTGATGCTTGGTTAGCTGTGAGAATTTTGACTGTGGTCCTGGCTCCCATTGAATATTTTGTAATTCACCTCGTACACGTTTGTCAGGTGTTACATGTAAATATATTTTGCTTTTTGCGTCAGAAGCTACTGATAAAGCCTCTTCTCTGGTTTTTGCCAACGTTACAATGCAGCCTACCCTTGCCATACTGCTATTCAGAATTGATACATACTCCCCTGGTTTTATCCAGCTCTCGACAGAATGAACGCATGACAGATTGCTGGCCACCTCCACCCCAGTAACACCTGTAAGTATCCCTGGTATTTCAGAATAGAAAAAAGAATAGCATGCACCCCGATAAAATTCAATTTGTGGGGTATCAGCTTCTCCGAGATAAAATCTTGCTATCCATTGAGGATAATTCATCCCGGAAACATGGCTAGCGATTGGATGGGAGGTATGTCCGCCACCTGCACGCGCCCCCATTTCAAGGACTATCACAGAACCATCTTCTGTTACAATATATTCAATGTGCCCAATCCCCTCTTGAATACCCAGAGCACGCATTATTTTATCCGAAATATCCCCTATTTTCTTAACAATCTCTGGGGAGAACTTACCTGGATAACTGATATCTATTGCGACTCGGGAAGAATAAGGTGCCATAACCTTATCACTAAAGGCAATCAGATGGGTTCTTTCTTTAAATCTGACTACTTCAACAGATGTCTCAATACCATTGATAAATTTTTCTATTATCATTCGGTTGTTTCGCTGAAGATATTGTGATGCCGTCTTAAAGCCCTGTGAAACAGTTTCAGGTGAGTGAATAACAAAGACTCCCCTCCCCCCACCGCCAGAATCAACTGGTTTAATCACTAACGGGTAGCCAACCTTCTCGGCAAAGTCGTAGATTTCATTTTTATGCAAAATGACGCGGAAATCAGGCTGCGAAATTCCAGCGGCCTGCCATGCCTCCCTCATTGTTCCTTTATCGATAACGGCATTAGCTGTTGCCATGCTTATGCCTTTTAATCCCAAGAAGTCAGAAACATAAGCTGCTGACTTAATACCATATTCGTTTATGGAAAAAATGCCATCAATTTTATATTTATTAGCGATTTCTAACACATCAGCACTCTTTGTAATATCAACGCATACAAAGTCCGGGGTAATTTCTTTACCGATAGATTTAGGGTTCCCATCCAGTATTATGAGTCGGACATGCTCCATCTTTGATACTTCGAGCAAAAAATTTTTATTCGCTATGCTTGCGCCTAAAATTATAAGTTTTTTCTTTTCCATAATCTGTAATAATATCCTTAAAAGATCAACTTATTGAATTAATATCATTTTTCTTATGATATTTTTTTAAGCATACTGTGTCATAAGTATCCCATTTAAGACGATCCACACAATCATACCAGGTATCCTCTTGTTCTTCAATCCAATCGAGTTTATCTAAAAACTCTTTATCTTGAATTTGTTTAGGTATAACAACAACGCCAGCATCATCACAAACTGCGATGGCATCCATATACAATTGTTGTCTTGTTTCGATGATATCCCTATCAAATGGGATATCATTCTTTCTATTAAAACACCCTATAGGTGTCTCACCCTCTAACCATATGGGCCAATTTTCTTTTAACAAGTTTGGTACATCGCGTAAATATCCACGCACTACTATCGCTGAAACCTGTCTATACAACATTAAGAATTTAGATACAAGGTGACCAAACACTGCCCGTCTTCCACAATTAAAAGTGTCTACTAAGGCTATATCGCCTTCTTGAATATTTCTCAATTGCTCATGCACTTCCCAGTTACTCTCGTTATATGCATAAACCCAAAATACCCTGCCAACAGTAAAATGACCTCGATTCAATGCATATACATCAGGAATATCTCCAGATTTATTCATGCAATCTGCAATTTCTGTTGTTGAAATACGATTACGTTTTATCTTATCAATGATCTGATTTCTAATATCCAATGTATCCTCCTTTTTATTTAATCAATCCCTATTAGGTCATATCCACCATCTTTTAAAACACTGCAAAAAGGGTTTTATCACAGTGAATGAAAAGGATTATCGATGACATAATTGTTTATGTATTTTCCTATGTCCCGAAAGACATGATTATTATACCATATCCTCAGATGTTCGAAGGTTTAATGCCTGCCTTTTCGAACTCATGAAATATATTACGCGAGGAAATTGAGTCATCTTTGTAAATAATAAGTGTAAACTCGTAGGGCATATAATCATGCCTAAGCATCACTCTTCGACTAAGACCTTTCGCCACATTAAAGGCCCATCCAGGGTCAGTATGGAACGCTAATGGATCTTGAAAATCCACATATGTGCTCATAAAATCTACACAAACCGCAATGTTTGAAAGGCTATACATCTTTATTAAAGCCTTTTTTATGTGCTCTTCATTTGTTGTTAACTTGATTTTTGCATTGAAAACACCTGATGCAACAACAAAGTCATATTTGACATCGGCCGATGGAAAATCTGAAGAAGTAACATCCGCTTCAAAGACATTAATATCCGGATCAATCTCTTTCGCCATATTTAAAAGTCCAGGGACAATGTCTATCCCGTAATATTTTCCATGCCACTGATTATTTATAAGAAATCGGTATAAATCTCCGAAACCGCAGCCAACATCCAATACTGAACTCTGAGGTCTAGCAATAATCAGTTCTGAAAGGACTTTAAAACGCACATCCTGCCTGCCTTCTTTCCCCCATCCAAGCGTAGCAGGTGAATATCCGAAATGATCAAGTCGTTCCTGATAACGTGTTATATATTCATTTCTATCTATTTCATCCAAAAGTATCCCTCCTTGTTCAATTAAAAACCTTTATTATTCAACAGGTTGGACAGATTAAGCCCAAGTATTCTTTCTTTCTTTTCTAAAGATAAGCCTTTACATAATAATTCAAAATCAGCAAGGGCCTCCCCTATAGATATTTCTGGAAAATCAGAGCCAAATACAATGCGCTTATCAAAAGTTCTAAATAGATAGGACAAATCAAGGTCGACGGAGCTCCCTTTATAACGGCCTAAGGTATATGAGATATCTAATAAAACATTTTTACAATCCCTAATAGCATCTGCAAGCCTCAAAATATCTGAACCACACGAGTGGAGAAGAACAAATTTTATTGAGGAATATTCTCCCACCAATTTATGTATTGAATCAATAGGGGGTTTGCTCATAGATGCACCATTATATCTAAAGAGAGTATCCAACCATACCAACACTGGCAACTTCTTTTGAGCAATCTCGTCAAGTATTGACAGGCACCTTGAATCCAAAACATCAAACTTATGCAGTCTTGGATGTAGCTTTAGCACAGGAAATCTGCCTTCACACAGTAAGCCTCTCGCATAAGCCGCTGCCTCATTTGGATTAGAAAATTCTGTTGGGTTTATCGACGCCCCTGGGATTAGTTTGTCTTTATATTTTTTACAAATATCCTCAACAAAACTGTTTTCAATATATCCGGCTAAGGCAACGACAACAGCACGATCTACTTCATATATATCCATTTCTCTAAGTAGACGGGTTATGCTTGCATCAAAAGATGTTGTAAACCAATGGCCATCCATTGTTACATGAGTTAAAGAATCAATAGTCACGGCTGTCATCTGCTAATTTCATAAAGGTATAACATTTATTATCATCCTTTCAGAATTGCTTTGCCCAATTAAGTAAGCCACTCACCCCCTTTTTAATACTGACATCTGAAGCAGCCAGTGTCATTCTGAGGTATCCTTCACCGCAATTTCCATAAGCAGAACCAGGTGCCATAGCTATCAGGGATTCGTTCAGCAGGCGTTCTGCAACTTCCACTGAAGGCATCCTCAGATTCCCTACGTCAATGAAAAGATAGAAGGCACCCTTTGGCGTGAATGCATGAATATAGGGTTCCCCTTGTCTGAGGATTTCCATTGCATGATCCCTTCTTACCGCATACTGCGCCATCATTTTCTTAATTATTGATTTTATAGAAGGCTCTGTAAGTGCACATAATGCCGCTTTCTGTACAAAACCGGGAACATTAGTAATAGTGTTTTGACTAGCTTTAAGAGCAATGGAAATTATTTCACCCGGGGCGGCCAAATATCCAATGCGCCAGCCAGTCATTGCATAGGATTTAGAGAAACTATTGATTATAATCAATTTGTTATATTGAATTTTAAACTGGGCAATACTGGCATGTTCAATCCCGTCATAAAGAATGTACTCATAAACCTCATCACTTATTATATACAGATCATTTCTTTTTGCACATTCAACAACCTGTTGAAGATATTCGAAAGATGCTACCGAGCCAGTGGGATTATTGGGTGAATTCAATACGATGGCTATTGTTCTAGGGCTTATATTTCTTTCTATTTCTTGAATGGTAGGCCAGAATCCATTCTCAATGCTGGATTCAATCCGCTTTGGAATCCCCCTCATCATTGACACAATATTAACATGGGTCATCCAGTCCGGATCAGGGATTAAAATCTCATCACCAGGATTTGTTATAGCCATTAGTGCACAATAATATGCATGTGCGCCTCCATTTGTCACCAATATTTCTGTGGTGGGATCATAGACACCGCCATTTTCCAGCTTTATTTTCTGAGCAATAGCCTCGCGAAGCTCTAACAGACCTCGACTATCAGCATAATGGGTCATTCCCTCCTTCATAGCACAGGAACCAGCCTCAATGATAATATGTGGCGTATCGAAATCCGGATCTCCCGTTTGAAGGGCTATAATTTCTTTGCCTTCACGCTTTAGAACACGTACACGGTCTGCTATTGCTAACGTCGCAGCGGGGGGTATGAAAAATAAGTGCTTATTGATATTCATTGATTTATTTAATGCACTTTTCTACACTTTGAATAACCTTGTGAACATCAAGGTCCTCATAACAAGGCAACGTGATAGTATCCGCCTCCAAGATCAAGGCATTACGACAGACATTGCCATACCTTCTGCGATAATAGGCTGTTCCACTTAAACAGTAAGTTCCCAGTGTCGACTCCACATCCTGATCTTTTAGATTTTTAATCAATCTATCTCGATCAATTTCTTTCGGCACTTTAAATACTAAAGACTGCACGTTATGAATTACATCTTCAGAGAGCTGCTGAGGAGTAAATCCCATCGTTACCAGATCCCTCTTGTAGACATCTCGGATTAGGTTACGACCCCGAATAATATTGTCAAGTTTCTTTAATTGTCTGATTCCCATTATCGCCTGTAGTTCAGGCAGTCTGAAATTATATCCATAATCCACGAAATTAAACTGGCCGTTTTCTGTAATAGCCCCATGGGCCAGCTTTATTGCCAATTTTTCTGCCCATTCATCACTATTGGTTGTTATTGCCCCTCCTTCACCGGTAGTCAATAACTTGCGAGGATGGAAGCTGAAACATGTCAAATCGCTGATGTTGCCGCAACGGACACAATGTTCACTGCTGCCAATGGCGCATGCAGCGTCCTCAATTAGTGGGATTTTCATATCCTGACAGATTGCTTTTATTTCATGGATACCGGAAGGATTTCCCAGTGCATCAACAAAAATAACAGCTTTCGTTCTTGATGTGATTTTTTGCTCCAGTTCTTCCGGCAACATATTAAACGTATCCAAACTGACATCCGCGAACACAGGCTTACCGCCTACATCCTCAACTATGTTTGCAGTTGCCGGAAAAGAAAAATCTGAAACAATCACCTCATCTCCGGGTCCAATTTCTAAAAGCCTCATGCACATCCATAAAGCCGTTGTAGCGGATGTCGCCAGGAATGCATATTTTGCACCTGTATAAGTTTTTATTTGATCAGTCAGGGCAGCAACATATTTTCCACGGGTGAAAGACCCGCTTTCAAATATTTCACGAAATTCAGTTTCAACCTCTTCGAAAGAGATGTAAGGTTTAATAAGCTTTATCATATTGTTACTCCAATGTTTTCCCTATACCATTCAAGTGTTTTCTTCAACCCAATATCAAACGGAGTCAGACTGTACTCTATCATAGATTTTATTTTTTTATTGCTGGCATTATGGCATTGCACATCTGATTTTCTAACTTCTTTAAATAGTATTTCACCATTATATGCCATTGATTCAGCAACCTTTTTTACAACATTTTTAATAGCAATCTGACCATCTGTAGATATATTAATACTTTCACCGGCAGACATCCTGTTGAACAATTTGATTATTGCATCCACGGTATCAAATACATAAATAAAATCACGGGACTGATTTCCCGTACCATGAATTTCAGGTGTCATTCCATTAAGTATTCGCCAGGCGGTTATTGGAATAACTCCTGCAAGATATCCTTTATAATTTTGACGCGGGCCATAATTGTTAAAAGGCCTTACAATAAATGCATCAAGATCAAACATCTTAACATAACTTTGTAACGCAATATCCGCGGCTGCTTTTCCTGCCGCATAAGTTGTCGTTGGATTAATAGGATGATTTTCATCCATTGGTTCATACACCGCGGTGCCATAAACTTCCGAAGTCGAGAAATGGCAGAGAGTTTTAAAAGCCTTCTTACGCTGCATTTCCAATAAATTTAAAATGACTTTTATATTGGTTTCATATGCATTTACGGGATTAACAAATGAATAATTAAGAGCCTTGGTAGCTGCATTAAACACTATATCTATAGAGTGTTGTTCAAAGATGTAATTGAGGGAGGAAGTAAACTCAGCATCATCTTTATGTAGGATAGCCCCATTCTTTATTGCATCAGTTAAGTTTTCCTCATTACCAAGGAACATGTTGTCGATAACGATCACTTGCTTAGCACCTTCCAAGAGTAACCTATCAACCAGATGGCTGCCGATAAATCCAGCTCCACCTGTTACCAATATAGCACTTCCAGAAATAGTTTGTCTCATTTCCTACACCTTAGTAATATTTCCAATTTTCATATTTTATTGTTAGTTATCTGATAAACCAGTTTCAAAGTTGCTAACCCATCATAACCATTGATCAAAGGTTTGCTTCCAGTTCTAACAGCATTGATAAAAGATTCCAACTCACTTCTCAACGGTTCGCGTTTGTTTATCTGAAACTTTATCATATGCCCGGCGTCAACTGTAAAATCCCAGACAGAACCTTCGAGTGGCTTACGTGATGCAGGATTTTCATGAAAAAATAATTCCTGACTCAGGTAATTGACGACAAACATGCCTTTTTCTCCAGTAATAGTCAACTCTCTAACGGTTGTAGGTGTAATCCAGTTAACATCAAGTATTCCCAGTATGCCGTTTTGAAAACGCAACAAACCAAAAACAATATCTTCATGCTCTGATTGCATTACCTTTGATATTTCAGCGCTTACATGAACAACTTCATTACCTGTTAGATACCGCATCATATCAAGCTCATGGGTAGCTAAATCTTTGGCAACTCCTACATCATTTATCCTTCTCGGATAGGGGGATAGACGTCGAGTATGAATCATAAAAACCTGCCCTAACTCCCCTGCATCTATTCGCCTTTTCAGTTCGATAACAGCTGGATTGAAACGTTCAATGTGTCCAACAGCAACGATTATATTATACTGCTCGGCGATACTGATAATTTCTTCAGCCTCTTCAATACTGTCAGCAATTGGTTTTTCAATAAGTACATGAATACCGCGCTTTATGGCATCAATGGCAACTATTTTGTGAAATGTTGTCGGGACTGCAATAACAACAGCATCTGGAGCAGCCGCTTCGAAAAGTTTAATATGATCGTCATAAACCGGAATTCCATATTTATCTGCTACTATATGTGCGTTGTTTATATTTTTATCCGCAATACCCACTATGTGTATATCTGAAATATCCATCAAGACTCGGGCGTGATTTCGGCCCATACTTCCAACTCCCACAACGGCTATTTTTAACATATCCGATTTACCTCTTGCGCAATTTTATTAAGTTCAGCGTCTTTCAGTTGCGGATGAACTGGAAGAGATATGACTTCTTTTGCTAATTTTTCAGCGACCGGACAACTTATTTTACCCACACTATCTTTTATGTGCTTCTGTTGATGTAAAGGAATAGGATAAAAAACACCTGTTCCAATACCAGCTTCATTTAACTCCCTAACAGCAAGATCTCTGTCTCTCCCATCTTTTATTCTTATTGTGTACTGATGCCATACATGAATACAGCTGTCTTGAACTGTCGGTCTTATCACTGTTGACAGATGACTTGAAAGATAGGCAGCATTTTGTTGTCTTTTCTTTGTAAAAAAAGCTAAACGTTCAATTTGACTCAAACCAATCGCAGCATTTATGTCAGTCATACGAAAATTGTAGCCAAGAAAATCATGGTGATATCTAATTTGCATGCCATGATTTCTTAACATTCTGCATTTTTCAGCAATTTCCTGGTTATTAGTTGTGATAATACCGCCTTCACCTGCTGCAATGTTTTTGGTTGCATAAAGGCTAAAGGCCCCGGTACCATAACTACCTGCATATTTTCCTCGATATGTTGCGCCAACTGCCTGGCAGGCATCTTCGATAATAGCTAATCTGTATTTGTCAGCTAATTCTTGAATTTTATCCATATTACACATCTGTCCGTACAGATGTACCGGCACTATTGCTTTTGTCTTATCATTAATTTTTTCTTCAATTAGATTTGCATTGATATTAAATGAATCTTCATCAATATCAATAAAAACAGGTTTAGCGCCTACGAATAATATCGAATTGACTGTTGCGATAAAACTAAAAGGTGTTGTAATAACTTCATCACCAGGGCCAATATTATTGGCCAACATTGCCAGGTGGAGAGCTGTTGTTCCAGAAGTCGTTGCAACAGCAAATTGCACATCGCACAGCTCAGCAAATTTTTTTTCAATTTTTTCGGTTTGGGGTCCTTGAACAATGAGCCCTGAGTCCAAGACATCTAATACCGCTTTCTTTTCTTCTTCCCCAATATATGGTTTTGATATGGGTATCATAAAAATTCTCCTCAATCTACTCCGAATATTCTAAAGCTCCGAAACTTAATTTTGCCCCACAGATAGGACACTCAAATCGTGCTTTTTCTTCAAATAAATTAACCTGCTTCATCGGATGTCCTTTTTTGCATACAAAACCTGCTAATCTTGCAGGATTACCCCTCATTAACGCATATGGTGGCACATCATTTGCTACAAGGGTCCCAGCTGCAATCATGGCAAAAGGTGCCACCACAACTCCACATACTATTGTAGCATTTGCACCGATTGAACAACCAAATCTCAATTTTGTAGAAACTATCTTCCAATCTCGAATTGTTGCACGTGGATACATATCATTGGTAAATGTTGCGTTTGGGCCAATGAAGGCTTCATCTTCTATTTCAACACCTGCATAAATAGATACCCCATTTTGTATTTTTACTTTATTACCAATTCTGACGCCTTCGTCTATATAAACACTTTTTCCAATAATACAGTTTTTTCCAATTATTGCATTTTCTCTAATTTGGACATTATTCCAAATTAATGATCCATCTCCTATTTCTGCACTTGAATGAACTTCTGCTGATGGGTGAATATAAATGGCCATTTGCCCTCCATAACTATGATATTTAAAATTTCCTTAAAATTTAATAACTGAATTTTCCATGAGAAAAAATAAAATATAGACCCTATCTTGGAACCACTGTTATTATGTAAATTACAACGACAATCATAAATATAGGAGATGCCCAGATAGCAGAATCTAATTAATCAAATTTTTATAAGACCCTCAATAATTAACGAACCGGGTCACCTTACGTGGCGCTTCTCCTGGGGATATATGTACCCCTCTTGCAGTATATTCAGTCGTTTCAAGTGTGCAAGATAAAATGAATCCCACTTACCGCCTGTATGCTTCAATCCAGCATACTGTTGTATAGCGCTAGGATTGGCCAGATTTAGACGTTTTCCATTAATTCGTCCACGAGCCAATAAGTGTATGTTGACGTGACAACCACACGTACAAGGCTTTTTTCAAAGGGTTCAAGTGCATCCAGAACATAATTCAAATGCTTCAATATGATACATAGAGTGAACAAGTTAGCCCATTTTGTGGGATTTTAGCCTCGTTTAAATTTGTGGAAATTATAAATCTATAATCATGCCAATCTGTCAAGGGTATCTCTCGCAGCTCAGGTACAGGATCATCAAGACATCTTGGGCTTCGTTTACATCGCTGCTGAGATGGCACAGGTAAATCAAATAAACCACAATGTTCTAATGTTCTCAGGTCATTCACGCACCCGGTCTGCTACTTTCTTCCCTATCGATTTAAAAAACCATACTGTTCAAATAGCTTTTCTGCTAGCTTGGTTATTTTCATATTGTCGTTGGCACCAAGCAATTTTTTAAATATTCTATGCCTTCCGGTTGCGAAAGTGTACGCTTAATTTGATTTTCCATGTTACAGATATACAGCAAAAAATATTAAAAGTCCCGCATTATCGATGGGTAAAAGGCACTCCTAGCCCATCTTAATAATGTAGCCTTATCCTCTTTGTTCGATAAGTGGTTTTCTTATCATAATGCTGAAAGCATATATTATACAGAATACTTTGCATTCAAAAATCTGGCTTTTATATTTTTTTTAAGATCATATAGTTGATGATAAAAATTTATCGAGAAAAGAGGATAAACTCAAAGCACTCTATTAAACATTTAATAGAATAAAAACCCCGTCGCAATTAGACGGGGTTATAAAAATTAATAATAAGAAGCATAATTGATAAACAGTATAAAATTGGGAAAATAATTTGGATAGAAGATATCACTAAAAAAGTCTCATATGATTATTTTTATTCTGTAATAGCATAAAAAGTAACAACCACCCTATAACCTTGCTCCAGAGTTGGGTCTGTATAAACAAGTATTGTTTGATTGTTTGCTTGCGCTGTTAAGGCTACAGCTAAAAATTTATTTTCTTGGCCACTTTCCGCTATGAACCATCTTGGAGTAAAGCCGGGTGTGGCAGCTGTATCTTCCAAACGAACAAATACCGTTCCCATTCCTATTCCTGCACCTGTTACTTTACAATAGTACCAGCGTTATCTGCATATAAGGTAGTCGTGGTAATCCCTACAAGCATTAATGCGATTGAAATAGTCAGTATACCTTTTTTAAATAAATAAAAAACAAAATATTAAAACATTTTAACGCCAAGAGCGCCAAGGACGCTAAGTTTTTATTAACTTTTATTATTTTCTTAGCGGTCTTCGTGTGCTTTGCGATTCATTCTTTTGTCTGGTTTACTGGTTAACTGGTTCACCTGTAACCCCTCCTGAATGGGATAAGCCGCCTGAAACCCTGCTTTATCTCCTTCCACTTTGGCGCTGATTCGGGGTCGTGATCCAGCCTCTGGGCAAACTCCCTAAAAAAGATGATAAATATTCCCATGAATATGCTCACCACAAAACCAAGAATAACATTCAGTTTAACCCTTGGTTTTATCTTGAATTCCGGCGGAACAGCCCACTCCATTGTATTTATTGTTGGCATGTCTTTGGCCTCATCCAGTTTGGCCTGCTCGATCTGGGTAGAAAGCATGGTTATAACACCGGTTTTTGCCTTTACCTTTAACAGGAGTTTACTCTCTTCATAGTTTAATGCGGGAATTTTTGTCAGGGGAATATAAAATTCGATATTGCCCTTTTCATCTTCAACAGGGACCTTTTGCTCCTCTGAGTATGTGAGTCTGTTTATATTCTTTTTAATCGCCTCCATCTGGGCCTCTAACTGCTCAATTTCCATATGGGGTCCTTTATAAAATTTTTCTTTTGCGGCCTTTTCCAGTTCAATCGCCACTTTCTGGCTCTCCAGCTCAGCAAGTACATCAAGGGTTGCCTCGGCCTGTTTGCTGATGGATACGGCCCTGTTCTTTTCCTGAAACTCCATAAGTTCTTTTTGAGCATGGTCCAGTTCCATCTCTGCAGCGTTTATACGCTCTTCAATATATTCTCTCAATCTGCGCGCCGAGGTGAACGAGTTTGTCAGATTGTATTCGTTAAGCGCATTCACATATGAATTGGCTATATCCGCAGCCATAACAGGGTCATTGTTCTGCATGGATATGCCTATGGATGGATCATTTTTTGATTCATTTACGCCTACCATATCGGAGATTGATTTTGCTTTCATTCTTTCCTGGTTATTATCAAGACCCATTACAAAAGCATAATCCATCCTTGCAAGCACTTCCCGCGCAAGTTCAGTACTTTTAAGAACCGCGCCAAATATTTCGGAAGCCGCCCCTGAAGAGCCGCCTAATCCGGCTACCCCGAATTGCTCCAGAAAAGCTGCCTGGAGTTCCATGCCCGAACCGCCACCTTCACTTGTTTGGGGAAGAATAACCGCCTTTGCTTCATATATCTTTTCTGAAAAGACACTAATGATCCCCACAAAAAACGTAATAACAATACAAAATTTGATAAGGAATTTTCTTCTTTTATATATCGGATATATCAGGTCGATGAGGTTTATCTCGTCCTCATTGTAACATTCTTCCGGTGGTAATCGCCTGTTGTCTGGTGTTTGGGACATAGGAAATCCTTAAAAGATTAAATGATATAAGCTGAACCGCCAAGACGCGAAGTTCGCTAAGGGGTTTTTATTTTTTTACTTATTCTTGAAGAAAGAAAAGAATAAGTAAAGATACACGCGATGTGGGCAGTTACATACATAGGACTTCTATTTCGAGCTTTAATAATAATCGTTTTCTTCGTGTATTTTAAGACTTCGCGGTTAAAGCTTTCGAGCCGCTAAGGCGCGAAGTTCGCAAAGTTTTATATATATTTTTTAACTGATTCTGCAAGAAAACCCCAGTATAAATACGTTTCACTGTCATTGTCATGAATTTAACCGGGC
>JAFGOZ010000298.1 GCA_016926235.1 Bacteroidales bacterium
AGTTGTGAATTGCTATCAAATTGTATTTTAACGATCTTTGACACAGCATCCCTGACCTTTTAGGCTCATATACTGTGTTTTAGATTGTAAAACAGAATAAAAAATTGAAGCTGTGTAACCGCCTTGTATCAATATACCGGGCGGTTTTTTTTACTCTAAAAAAGCTCTAATTGTTGCGGAACATCAGGATTTCTGGCTTTAGAATCTCCCCGATAAAACTCCATCATGCCGTACTGTTTATCTGTTAATGAAAATAAAATAATTTCACCTTTTTTTGGCAAAATGGCTTTTACCCTGCACATGTGAATAGCGGCATTCTCCCTGCTGCTTGAGTGTCGAGTATAGATAGAATACTGTAACATTGTAAACCCATTCTTGAGTAGACTCTTCCTAAACTTTGTATAATTCCTGCGATCTTTTTTAGTTTCCGTAGGCAAATCAAAAAATACAAAAACCCACATAACTCTATATTGATAAATGCGATCTGAACCACTCATTACTTAAGTATCGGGTAAATTAGTTTTCTTGTTTCACCTTCAAAGCACTGCATCAAGGAAGCCGTAGTGCGCTGCAGGCCAACCATCAAAGGACTTCTCTGATCTCCTATAGTGATATCTAAAGTCGGAATCTCTAATAATAGCTTCTTAATATTTGGTGATAACTCATCTAAATCCTCATACTTGCTAGCAATTTCAACAACCCTTTCATCAACGAAAGGACGGAAGGGTTCCATAATATCATCAGCGAGACAATATGGATTGTACTTATTTCTGTGGTGGATACCCATTGCTGTTAACAGACCACTTGCTACAAGTGAACGGGCAACCACAGCTCTTAAAATTGCATACCCGTAGTTTAAAAGATTATTAGGAGGCTCCCCGAACCGATGGCGCTTAAATATATCATTATCAAAGAACAATACTTTCCAATAGTATGATGCAGCCCTGCCTTCACAATTTTCAACATCATCACTTTTTACATTTGCAGATAAATAATGCAACCTGGATGAGTCAAGTCCCAGCTTTTCCAGGAGAGATGCCTGATTATCGATTTTAGCTATCACCGTTTGCTGCCAGAGATTCTTCTTTAACGGGACTGAGGCCCCTAACTGATATCTGAGTTTTTCTGTATAGGCATTATGAACAGCTGTCGGCAGCATTAAGGAGAACGGAAGATGTCTGAGATCACAATTTATGATAACGGCATTGTTCTCCGATAGAGCTGCTAATAATCCTTGAGTTATTGTGATCTGTGGATTATCCAATACCACAACTCCTATATCTTCGATAGGAACAGACTTGGATTCATTTTCGTCATCAGGATATTCAAGAACCATTTGTTCATTCTTTTTTTTCAAATAACTAGCTTTGCCTATATAGATAGTTCTTTTAATCATGCCAAATGACTAATATTCCCCAATTTTAATTATCTTACCCAGGTTGTTTAACTGCACTTTTACAACACCTTCCAGTTTTTGCGGGGCCCAAATAAAATAATATGATTTCCCTGCCAATTCCTTTTTTGATTTAAGCATATCTCCATCAACTGCTTTAGTTTCAAAATGATGGTTAAAGACATAATTCTTTGTAGAAAGTTTTTGAACTCTGAATAAATTAGGACTGATGAATTTGAAATTCTCAGGATTTTTGAGATCAATTTCATTTGGATCAAAATTCTTAGACGGAAACACGAAATATTCATTTTGTTTCATAGTAAAAAGGAATTCCCAGCCCATCTCATGCTGTTTGTTCACTATCGGGATTCCGGCATTTTTTCTATGAACAGCCTCATAAAACGATACTACTTCTTCCTGAAGGTTTCCATCCTTATCTCTATATATAGCAACATGATGGTTATTACCGGTGCTAACAAAGTCTACCGGCTGTGGATTCCCTTTCTCATCCAAAATAGGCCTGCCCAGATGATCTTTCTTATCATGAATTGGTGTGACATTCGTAACTCCTTTAATTCTCACTCTTTTAATTGAAATCCCCTTTGCCTTATTCAGCCATATTGGATTTGATTCAAGATTTGAAAATGCTTTTTGAGGATCACTTTCAAATTCCTTCAATCTATTTATAAGCATTTTTTGAATTCCTAAATCAATAACTTTTTCTATATCTTTTTCTGTTTTAAAGTTTGTTGGACTTACATCCTTTCTGATTGAATATATCTCCTCAAGCCATACCAGCTTAACCTTGTCAGGCACCTGCATCTTTAATTGTTCATCAAAATAAACTGGTTTCTTTGAAGGACTATTGCTTCCTCCAAATGCTTTTCTGGGATTAAATTCATTGTCTGACAGTCTTTTCAGTAAAGCTTCCCGATATTTTTTAATAGCAACCATTTGAATAGTTTCCAGGTCAAATAAGATCCCAACTTTTGCTGTCCTTGTATTATACCTTCTAAAACAACCATATACGGTTTCTTTGTGTAACTGGCCCCTGGGTGTAAGGGTAATCTGTTTATTGAATGAATCTTTTCCCCCTTTCCTTGTCTTGTTTACATTCCTTGTAGCGACTTTGTTTTTTGCCTTGAATGAAACTAATAAAGATTCCAAGTGTTTTTTCGCTTCTGATCTAAATTCTTCTAGCGGCATAGGAGGCTTAAATCTCAATCCATTGTGTCTGTCCCGATACAGTTCTTTCTTTTCGATTCCATAAATTGAACTTCCTTTATTGCTTCTGGCTTTTAAATTATTCAAATATTGAACATGACTTCTTTTCGTAAAAGCAACTGTAAGGGCATCCATAGCATGGTGTCTGTGGTCATTTCGTTTCGTCCAATCAAGAATCCTTTCCTCTGATTGCCCATTTTTTTCTTCAATGGTTTCTGTAAGTCCTAACTCCCTGTATTTGGGCAGATTTAACTCCTTTAATACATCAATTAACTGCCAATCTTGCCTTAACCTGTCAGTGATACTGCCTGTAGTTGTATTCACTTCTCTAATTACTCCTTCAAGCATTTGTCTGGCTTTTTTTGCTATATACTGACTATCTCGCAATTCCCGGTCAATAAAACCTTCTGGAATTTTATCAGTTGTCATTAATAATTTATTATATTTTGCCTTGCTTATTTTACCCTTCTTATACAGATTTTCAACGCGCAGTACATACTGATTAAAATCTTCTTCACTCAAAGACTCCTTTAAGAAATCATATGCTGTCATATTTCCTTTATCAATATTTACCTGTCGAGATGAAATAGTCTTATTTGAGAAAGAATCATCAAACAAACTTGCTTGAGGTATAATATGTTCAATATCAAACTCTTTAGAGAATAATTTTTCGCGGGGTATATAAGTGTCCGTATAAAGAGTCTTATAACCGTTAGTCTCTAGTTCCCGGTATAGCTTAAATTTAATAATATCATTTCTGGTAACCTTCTTAATTTTAAATTCTTCTCTTAATAGCTCTGCTATTCCCTGGTGGTCCTTTTTTGCATTATTAATGTTTTTTGCAGCTTCCGCTCTTTCAGTTGAACTTTTCTTTAATTCCCTAGCCAGTTCGATACGAACCTCGTCAGGCTTGCCAAGATTCTGATCCTCAATTATCGCATTAACCAAATTTGCCATTTGATTCAAAATCTTTTCTACAACAGGATTGCGAAGACTATTCTTGGGTAAAAGCTCTAATCTTTCCATTAACAACCTGCTTTGCATTTCCTCTGCCGTCTTTGATGATGATTGATTGTAACCGGCATATACACATGCAAGGTCATATGTATTTCCTTCTCTTAAGTAGGGAAGAATTTTCCTAATAGCTCTTGCACTTAGCCCTCCATAATCTGATTGCAATGGTATATTAGATATCATTCTGGCATATTCCAGTTTAAAACCATATAAATCCCTCAGCTTATTTAAGAGTTTCTCATTCCCAAGTTTTGCATCACCTTCCTCAAACGAATATACCAAGTGCCAGAGCTGATAATAGGGCTGTAATGCCAGTTTTTCATTATCTAATGATGAATTAAAGTTGAGAATCGTAGTGTTTATCCCAAGTTCAGAAAATATTGAATAAACAGCATCCCGGATTTCTACAGCATTCATTTTTAAAAAATCCATTTCGTAACCTTCCAGGTCAAGAATTTGCTGATATACGGAATAGAATGCTGCATTAGTTCTGTTTCCTTCAATCTCCTCGTAATTCAAGTCGAAATTTTTTGGTTTTTCAAATAGAAGCTTTAATACTTGTGACTTATTGATGGAATTCTTATACTTCAATTCTTCAAACAACAATTCCTTTTGTTCCTGATCAAGTCTGAATTTCTCTCTATTTTCGCAATCTTCAGCCTCAAGATTATTTAGAACCTGCCAAATCTTGAATTCCTGGAATAATGGTGAGGATTTTGGGATTACTTTATGGTGTTTTTCAAACTCACACTCACTTATTAAATGCTTTTGCGATTTTAATCTCCTTTGATAAAAAATAATAACATCCCTGATCTCTTCCTTAAGTTTTTTGTTTAATTCCTTATGAAAATTCTTTTGTAATTCCCAGATTTTCTCGAATTCATCAAGATAATCCTGACGGTAAAATACTATATTTTTCAACTTTGAATGAGGATTTGAAGCCAACAATCTATATTGATATTGTCCAACCGTTTCTTTATTAAAATAAAGCTCCTTGTTTCTATCGCTTATTACACCCAAATAACCACTGGATGAATACAGATCACTGTTTATATCAGCAATAACATAGGCAACTTCTTCAATACTTAATTGTTTTTCAATTGCCACACTCCTCCAAGAATAGGCCTGAATTTTAACCTCTCCTTTATTTCCCTTATTCTCGGCTGTGTCAATCTTATACTTTGTATGAAACTGTTTTGCAGTTTCACGCTTCCCTCTTCCTTTAACCTGCTTCTTAAATTCGTCTGTCAATACTTCAGGATAAAATTGTTTCTGAAACTGCCATACCAATTGAAATTCATTGTCAAGATCTGATCGGTAAAAATCAGGAACATATTTTTTTCCTTCTTTGAGTAACCGTAATACAAATTGCCCCGGAGTTACCCTATCCTCATATAGCCGTTTTGCAATATCCATTCCATCTATTATACTCCCTTCTTCTTCGTTTTTCGCCTTACGGTTGCTTTTGTATCCTCTTTTTTTGTTAATCATTAACAACACTCTGGCTAATTCATCTAGATCAATCTTCTCTGTTGCTGCTTTAGCTCTTAACCTATGTGTTTCAAAAGTTGTTTGTTTTCCTACCTCAGTCAGGATGGAGTTCTCATTAATAAATCCACCATGCTTTAATATATTTATTAGGTTCTCTCTTCTTTGCTTATATCTTTGAAGATTTCTTCTCATTCCTCTTTTCAAAGTCCTTTCTGCATTTATTGAGATCGACTTTCCTTTTTGAAAATCATTTTCCTCATCTACTGAGATAGGTACTATTCTTACTCCCATTCTTTTAATTGAAGATTTCTCATCTTCATTTTCTGCTTCATGAACAAATGCCCAACCAATACTTGTTGTTCCGAGATCAAGTCCTAATACTTTTTTCATTTTCAATTTTTTTGTATATATTTGAATACAATTTGAAGCAATTCACAATAAGGATTATTCCGTTGTGAAAACATTTAAGGCGGTCCTTTCGAGGATCGCTTTTTTCTTCCATTTTAGTTTGGTTTATAATTAAACATAATCTGCAAAACCACACATTAAATTTATGACTTTACTAGTATACTTTTGTCTGACGATTTAGAATTGCTTCTTTTTCAAATAGCTCATTATTAATATCTAACATTAAATATTCATCATCAATTTGGACTTTATTTTCTTTCATAACAGAGTTTATTAAAATGAGATCTTATCAATTAGAACTACTCCCTTCTTTCAGACCACAGGTTAACAAATATAAGTTTTCTTATTATGATGATATAATCCAGTGTTACATAACCGGAAATAACTTGAATTCTAAGATAAATACAAACTTCTCAAGCAATTTTTTGCTGATACGTGTTAACATAGGGAGTTTCACGTTTAA
>JAFGOZ010000299.1 GCA_016926235.1 Bacteroidales bacterium
ATTATTCTATTTTTAGTCGCCAAAGTTACATCGGAGCGCTAATAATCATGCTCGTGTGTGTCTAAAAAACGTCATGGATGTTTCATTTCTGTAAATAATTGATTAACTTTATTGAAAACATATAAACAAATGAGAGCACTACATTTAGTAATTGTATTGGGTTTATTTACTGCTATTTGTCATTCCCAGACAGATCTTGTGAGGTATGATATGACAAATATTTACATCGAAAAAGGTGATTATTATGCAAGTAAAAAAGACTTTAAAAAAGCGATTGTCTATTATAACTTGGCTTTCAATAGGGATAATAATTATGAAGCTCTTCTAAAAAAAGCGGAAACCTATACTTCGATGAAGTTTTACGATCATGCTGCAGAATGTTATCGCATTGTTTTTAAATCTGAATTCAAGGTCCCGAATGAATACAGGTTAAAATATGCTTTTCTGTTGCTCGAAAACAAAGATATTCGAGGTTTTGAGAAGTGGTTGGCCGAGTATAATAAAGAAGTGTATAGTGAAATATATGATTATACCAGTGGTACAGAGGTAAGAAAAAGATTATATATTGATACCACCTATGTAATTGTTGAAAATGAAGGTGTACTAAATACTTATGAATCTGAAATATGCCCGGCTTTATATAAAGACAGAGTGCTCTTTGCTTCTACACGAAAAAACCTGGCAGGAGACCAGGGAAATGATGATTATACTTTGTACTCGGCAATTCGTTTGAATAATGGACAGTTGGGAAAGTTAAACATATTTAATAGGAGTTTGAATTCTTCAGAAAATGAAAGTTCAGTCTGTATTCCCGACTTTGCTAAAAATATGTACATTACCAGAAGTACTGCAAGAAATGCAAATTTAAAAACATACATATCCAATATTCCTGCTAGTATAACTGACAAATCAGACTTAAAAGAATTTACTATCGAAGGTTTTAGCAGTATTGGACAAATTGCTTTTAATAGCAATGGGACAAAAATGTATTTCACATCAAATTCTCCTGGTGGTAATGGCGGATTGGATATATATTCCAGTGATTATATTAACAATAAATGGGATACGCCACAAAATTTGGGAAGTAAAATAAATAGTGGTAAGGATGAGATGTATCCATTTATTTTAAATGACACTATACTTTATTTTACGTCAGATGGCCATAATGGCTTGGGAGGTCTGGATTTGTATTATGTAAACCTGAACCAAAAAAACAGTTCTCCAGTAAATCTGGGTAACAAAGTTAACTCAGCATATGATGATTTTTGTCTTGTATTTTCACCTTCCGGATTAACAGGTTATTTCAGTTCTAACAGACCTGGGGGCTTTGGCAAGGAAGATATTTACAGGTTGCATCTTCTTTCACTAAAGATAAAGAATCCGGCACTGCAACCCAAAAAACGCTACTATGAGCCCCGCAAAATCGCCCTTTATCTGAGTGATGGAGAAGAATATGATATAGCATCTAAAGATAATGCAGGATTTAACTTCGGGTTTTTACCACAGGAAGCATATAAAATGGTTATAAGACATGAAGATCCACTAGCCACAAATGTAATTGATAATGATGAATTGAGTGAAGAACAGAGGGAAAAGGCTTTTCTTAATCCTAAACCACTTGAAAGGACTGATATAGAGCTTCAATCTGGCATGAAATATCAATTTACCGTAGGAATGAATCCTATCAGTCATGAGTATTTAAATGAACTCAATGATATGTCAAAAGACTATCAGAATAAAAATGCGGATATTATTGACCTTACCGCATTGGCCAAAGAATTACTTTTAGCAGAAGGTGAGGTATATACAATACGGTTTATAAAGGATGTTAATCAACCGGCAGAACCAAAAACCAAAGAAATTACAACATTGGCTGTAAATGACCAGACTGTCCCTGTTTCCGGAAGGTCATTTTTCATTGTTCTGCCTTTGGATATCGAAGTAAACTTTAATGTGCAAACCGACATCGGTTATTTCAAAGAAACCTATAATCCTAAGAAAGTAGGCGAGGTTAGAGTAGACACGGACCCGGTCCAGGAAGTAGAACCTATAATTGAAGCAGGATTTCCTATCCTGGTAAACACGGAATCGTTAAATGAAGCGCCAAACAAATTACTGGCAAGGGAATTTTCTGTTATTCCTGGAACATTCTATATGTTGTCACTTTCTAAAAGTTTCCCGGGGACAGATAAAAAACTGGAAGTTTTTGTTCCTCTTACCAAAGGTGTAAAATACAATATTGGCAGCGATGTTATGAATAGTAATGAATATAACCAAGAAGTAGTTGAAATGATAAAGGAACAAGCCAAAAACGAAGTTGAGGATGAAGAACGTATTGATATATCTATATTATCTAAAGAACTGGATATTACAGCTCAGGATAGCGTTATATTTAGCCTGATGCCTGTTAAACGGAAAGGTGCACAGGCTTCTGATGCGAATAATGTGCCTACAGTTTTAGAAGTTGACGGGAAAAAATATTCCATTACCAGTAATGATAAGCTGCGTATAATGCTAACACTTGATGAGAATAAGATGGCTAACATACGTACCGACCTGTCTTTTGTAAAAGAAAATTTTGAGCCTTCGACGATTGCCCTGAAGGTTGACAATACTACCATATCTGAAGATGTTGCTGAAGAGAGTAAAAACATAATCACGGATCCTGTATTCGATGTTATTGTTGTGAATTTTAATTTAAATGAATATTCCATCCGTGATGATGCACGAAGCATTCTAGAAAATAAGGTAGTCAATGCATTGAAGGGTGATAACAGACTTTATGTAACTATTAAGGGGTATACCGATCCGCTTGGAAATGCAGCTTATAATGAAAAACTATCCGAAAATCGTGCTGTTTCAGTAAAAGATTTTCTTGTAAGCAATGGTATTGGCGAAAACAGGATCCGAACCTTCTCTTTTGGAGCAGAAATATCACTGCAGGACGGTCAAAACTGGGAAGATATGAGCCAGGAAGAACTTCAACAATATCGAAAAGTTGAGATTGTTATTTATCTGCCAAAATAGACGGTTAATTTATATAAGAAACTTACCTTTTCAGAAGATCAATAAACAGGGGTATATTTCCATTATCTTATTATTTTATTATTTTTATCTTTAAATCTATTAATAAATTGATATGAAAAGAATTTGGATATCAACACTTTTACTTTGTTTTTTTATGGCTATTATTGCACAAAACAAAACAGACATTAGCCTGGCATGGAAAGACAGTACAGATCAAAAAAGTGAAATAGCATCCCTGTCGGGTAATCTTTATAAACAATTAAAGCATCACGGGCCGGCTGTAGAAAATGAATGGCTGGGTTTCCGTTTTTATTTTGACTATAAAGTGGCAGTAGATGTGTATAACAAAACACGTCCGGGCCTCGAACTGAAAGCAGCTGGTTGGTATCCTACACCGGAACAGCAACAGGAAGGCTGGGGAGCTGATCAGTATAAAGTTGGAAAAACCGTGGGTTGTGGAGGAGTTCGTTTATGGGATGGAGAAAGAGTAGTATATCTCGATCCTGTAAGTAAAAGAACTGCAAGAGTGCGTAAAGAAGCGAATATATCTTACATGGAAATGCTATCAGAGGGCGTACCATACAAAGGGGATACTATAGATGTTTTGGTCCGGCTGACTGTATTTTCAGGAATAAGGGCTGCCAAAGTAGAGGCTTTTGCTTTGTGTGATAAACCTGTACAATTCCTTACCGGTATTAATTATCATCCTGCCACTGAAACTAAACAAGGTAAAAACTATATATGCACCTGGGGTATTCATCCGGAAGATGTAGCAGCTTTTCAATTAAAAATCGGTGGTGGTCTGGTGTTTAATCCGAGTGACTATGTATCCATTACAAAAGAAGAAACGGAGTATGAACTCATCTCCAAACCAACAAAATACTTATCCACCTGGGTAACTTCAGCCTGTGAAAAAGAAGAAGAGTTGAATACGATGGATAAGTTTGTTGATTATCTGGAGAATTTTTAAAAGTAAAATTATATTTAGAGGTATTCAATGGTCAAAATTTATTGAAGATCCTGTTCGTTTTTTCCCCATTGTTTTCTTGTATTGAAAGAATATATACTCCTGGTTTTAACGAATTTATGTTGAAAGCAATTTGCTGATTATTAGATACAACGCCTTGCATTGTCACAATATGTTGTCCAATAATACTATATATGCATATTTTATACTGACAATCATCAAATTGCCCGCGAACATTAATTATATCTCTTGCCGGATTAGGGTATACAAGAATTTCGCCTTTATCATGTACTGAGTTAGCAGAAGTTATCAAAGGATTTTCAATTACTATTTTATCAAGAAAAAAACCTGTCCCTGTACTTTTAGCTGAAAGCTGCAGATTATAAATATCGACTGTATCATTTAATGATACAATTAATGTATCCCACCTATAAGAAATACTTGGTGCAAATTGCAACTCATTGCTATTTACATGATTTATCATGAAATTAAAATTCAAACTGTCCACATTCGTATTCCTGTAAAGCAATTTAACTTTTGATCCTTTAAAAATGGCACTGTCTGTTTGCCATACAATGGAAGAGCTATCACCCATCGATTCCATATATCCATATCCTGTACCAGTTAATCCATAATTAGAAAAACTATATTTATCAGCACTGGTATAGCTTTCAGCCTGAAGAGTCTCTTCATCATGAGCTATATAAAGCAGTGGCCGGTTATTTACACCAGAACTGTCGGTGTATAAGTATTGAACATTATTCAATCTGCTTGTTATGGAGGATGCCAGAAAATGACAGTTTTTAAAGTATATATCGCGGGCTGGATTGTTCTGGTAGCAGTTTATATCAATGGGAGTGCCCACATTGGTTGATATATTTACGTTCTCAAGGTAAATATTATTTACATCCGGTTGATATTCACCACCGGAACCCTCTCCATAATAATAATTTATTCGCAACGCATTGTAACCTACTGTTTGGGCATCAATATTTCTTACATATATATGATTTACATGACTTCCTCTGTATGAATTCGTTTTAATTCGCAATATATACCACAGGTTCGGACTGTTCATAAAACAATCTTCAGCAAAAATATAATTGGCGCCGCCTGTACTTTCGCTTCCTATCACTACTCCCCCATGTCCGTCTTTCATAGTGCAGTTCTGTATTAAAATTTTTTCACTGGATACATTTATACGGCGTCCATCAGTATTCCTGCCAGATTTTATAGCAATGCAATCATCTCCTGTGTCGAAATAACAGTTACGGATCAGTACATCTTTGCATGATTCAGGGTTGCATCCGTCATTATTATGCCAATGTCCTATGACGGATACATTGGAAATTTTAACATTTCTACACAAAACCGGATGCAGATGCCAAAAGGGCCCTTCTCTTACATGAATACTGTCAATAAAGACATTTTTACATCTATAGGGCTGTATCATTGAGGGACGAAGTTTACAGCCACTTTGAAAAATACGTTCATTAACAGGGATATCATTATCTGCCCATTGTTCCAGTGTTTGAAAATCAGAACTACTTTGAGTAACCCAACTGTCCCAGTTTGCACCTTGACCATCGAGTATTCCCTCTCCGGTTATGGCAATATTTTCTTCTTCAAAAGCATAGATCAGGGGTCTGTAGCCCATATACTCAATACCCTGAAAACGGGTATATACAAGAGGTTTATAAAGTAAAGTATCGCTGCTAAAGATTATCTTGGCATCCTTATTAATATAGAAATTCACATTACTCTTCAGGATAATGGGGCCGGTAAGGTATACACCATCCTGAACAATTACTTTACCTCCGCCTGCAGCTGAGCAGGAATCAATTGCCTTTTGGAAAGCATTTGTACATAATGTTGAACTATCGCCAATTGCACCATAAATGGTTACATCGAATGTTGTATCAGGGAATACTGGTTCATGTATCCTGCTTAAAATAACTGATACGGAATCCCAGGGATTAGCATTTAAATTATAGAATATTCCAATTGCTAATATATGAGTAAATAGTACTTTGAATTTCATTTTTTACATCCTGATTGTAATACGCTTACTAAGATATATCATAATTCGCAAAATGAGCCTTTCTGTCGGCAAAAAGATATTCGCCTGGTTAACTTTATGCAAAATATAATATCTCTCTTCTACACGCTTTAAAATGCCTTTTTCAGGTACTTTTTAGTTTTGTTTTACAAACCGTTTCACTATATTCACGTTTGAGCCTGATACTTTCACTATATACAATCCTGCTGATAAACCGGATATATCAAATACATAGCTCAAACCATCTACTTTCACTGATTTTATTTCTTTACCCGTTATGTCAAATAAACGAATTTCTATATCCCCTGTTGCTTCATTGCTGAATTCAATATTCAACCTGTTTTTTGCCGGTATTGGGTATATTCTGGCATTAATCGTATTTTCGTTCTTCCGGTTGATAATATTATAATCATTGGAATCAACAACAGTAATCGTAATAGCTTGAGAAATGACAGCGGCACCATCATTATCAGTAGCCCTTGCTGATATTTGATAGTTACCAATCGGAACATTGCTCCATGTATAGGTAAAAGGAGTAGTATTATCTGTACCAAGTAGCGTTGAACCCTGAAAGAATTCAACACTCGTAATAGTACCATCGCTATCCAGCGCATCTGCCATAATGATAATATCCGCGTTTTCTATAATACTATCATTGTTTGCCGGGTATGTAATTTTTACCGAAGGAAATGCTGTAGTAATACTTCCCTCCTTATCAATTACAATACCATTGTTTATAAAGACTGATGGAAGTGTGCCATTCCATAAAGATATATCCACTACCCCATTGTTAATGAAAGTATCTGCCAAAGTAAGTGCAGCATCCCCTTTTAAATTGTATCTGCCGTTATTGATTATGTATTTAGCAATTAAAGTACTGCAGGTATCCTGGTTGATGGTACAACCGGTTTCTACTTCTAAGCGCACAACAACATCCAACCAGCCGCAACCTATATCTAGAGTTGAATTATTTGACAAACGAAGAATTCCTGCATGTTGGTCTATTGCATCCACCACAACCGTATCGTTGCTAATAATTGCAGTATCAAACCGGGATGGTTGAAATGCCAGGTCCCAGTTCTCAATTCGTGCATAACGATTATTTACTTCTCCATCCCAGAGTATGGCCTGTATAGCTTTAAATGCACCTAATTCGTTTAAATACTCTTCAAGATTTGTATATCCGTCATTGTCATAATCGTCATTGCGATCTGATGCGTCTAAAGGATCAAGTCCTCGTGATGTTTCCCATGTATCAGGCATACCATCCTGGTCTGTATCCCAATCGGCAGTTCGTTCAATCACTTCAATTATCGGGAATCCGCCTACTTCGTCCGGATGGTTAATCATACCATTTCCGCGCGGACCACTTGTAGCAATTCCTGTCGCAACCATATTTACAGTTCGTATATCTACTGTGTCACGCATGGGTAATGTGGCACCGGCTCCTTCTAAAACAGTTTGGAAAGCATCATAAGCTGATTGTGTAGCAACTATGGGTAAATCAGGCATTACAAACATCACCCCGCCTGTCCCGTCATCAGGATCATTTGAATATTCAGGCGTTTCCACATGAGTATGAGGAGCATCTACCTTAACCCATTCCAGGTGATCATTCATATAATCACCCGTCCATTCAGGGAATGTATCGGTTAATTCAGGCCCGATGCCCGGGTAAGGTTCTACTATTGCATCCCATTGAACTCCCCTGTAATAATTGCCATCAATTAAAGACAGACCTTCCCAATTATCGTTTGTTACTTCCGGATATCCTTCCATTACATTACCTTCTACATACCAATATCCTACTACCCCAGGACCTGCATATCTTGATTTTTTATTCAAACCAAGGGCCTCCGCGTTATCCCACGTACGTATTTCTGGTTTCACAATACGAACCTTAAGTTCCGGAGCAGGAAGACTCCAATCCCAATTATAGCCTGTAGCAGGGCCCGGTTTATAATAGTTATTTATTATATTTACATGAGCTTCATCTCCACCTCCATCCATACTGCGATCGCGCCAGTTAAAAATCACGTTATTACGATAATCCATAAAATCGGAAAATGAAATACTGGGGTTTCTGCCAACATTACAGGCCAGGAGATTATGATGCTGATTCGATCCCCGTCCACCCCATGTAGCCCCAAAGCCATGATTATCAGGATTCAGTGCTTCTGATATAATACACCACTGGATGGTGATATTATTTGTAGGATAAAGCTTGGAAGTACCTGTCAGCATGCAACGATATATAGACATATTCTCATCCAAACCCCAGCTTGCCGATACATGATCAATCATAATATTTTGTTTGGTACTCATTCCAACCAGACAATGATCACCCTGCTGATTTTCAAGTGGATCTCCATCAGCATAACTACGACGAAATCTCATATAGCGAATCAGTACATCTGATACATTGTCTGTCATACTTACAGTTTCCCCGGAGATAATAATACCATTACCGGGAGCTGTCTGACCTGCGATGGTGATATTTGAATTTGTAATATGCAGCTCTTCGGTAAGGTGAATTATTCCGGAAATATCAAATACTACCGTCCGGGGTCCTATAGCTTCAATGGCTTCGCGGAAACTACCTGGTCCTGAATTATTCAGATTGGTAACATGATACACATCACCACCTCTACCACCGGTAGTTACTGCCCCGAAACCTTCCGCACCAGAAAAAGCAGGTATTGTCTGGGCAGTTATAAATTTCGCACCAAAAAGCAATAAAAACGCCAATGCATTTTTTAAAATAAATCTAATTATACTTTTAATCATGCTTAAATAAATATCTTAGTAATTAATCCTATTAATGAGAAGGTAAAATTACTAATCCTAAGAATTTTTCATTTATACATTTTGACGAATTATGTTCATTTTTGGGTTTTCATGAAGCTTCCGGTCAAAAATAATGTTCAAATTCTACTTCCTTTCTGACAAATACCGAAAAGATTTCCCCCATTTTCAATTACTATAAAACACCGAATCGATACAATATCCATAGCCTGCGAAAATACCTTCGCCATTGTTAATATTTGAGTAAACTGTTACAGGTTCAACAAATGCTGACCAGTCAATACTATTATGTTGTTCTGCAAAAGTTTTTCCGTATAGGTAATATTCTTCGCTTACTGTACATAATTTGAAATATACTTTAAAATTATCGTAATTCTCCAGTCCGGAGCCATACATTCGCTTGTCAAAATATAAGTTTTTCTCAATGGTATCCCCTTCCAAAAACTCATCCGTAAACAAGAGTTTGCCTCTACTTGGTATATTAATCCCTTCACCTTGTCCATAACCTGTTTTTGTTTTTATTGAATCAATTATATTACCGTCATCATCATATACATAGTATGTTCCCACCCAGATCATATATAAAAGATAATAATTGGGAGTATTATCAATATCCTTGAACTTAAGCCTTATTTGTCTTACTTCCCTATTAGAAAGGTTATTTAAAAATGCAAAGGTATCCAGTGAAAACTCTTCTACATAAACAGGTATTTGAGAATTATTGGAAGTAGCAGTTACCATACCGGGTACTTCTACATTTAACTTATATGATGAAGCAACTTCCGGGATTACCTTATCTGAATAATAATTGCCTTCTTTACTTAATGTCAAAGTATCCAGGAAAAGTTCATTTTTATAAAGCAAAACACAGGCATTATTAATAAATTGGACAACTTCATCATCGGTTGCCGGTTGGGTTGACGATATATTGACATGGATAAATTCTTTATCATTGAAAAAACTATTGATCACTATTCTTTTTTCCATATTTGATAATAAGATATCCAGCTGTTTTTCACAGGAAAAAAGCATAAATGAAGTAAAAATTAAAATCAGTAAAGTCCTCATATTTAAAATTTTATACTGTATGAAAAATAAGGTGTTATCTGGAATATACTTATTTGGTACAAACCGATTTCATCAGAATACTGATCTACGTTCTCCCAGTGTATCCATAGGGCGTTTTGCCTGTTATATACATTATAAGCACCAAAACTCCATGTTCTCGTGTATTTTTTCTTTTCTTTATGAAAATTCACACCTATATCCATCCTATGGTAATGAGGCATCCTGTAATTGTTTCTGGTTTCATACTTTTGAATATAGGGTTTAGCTATATCATTATCACTGCTTGCTTCAAGAGTAAAATTTGAGACGTATTTTTCAGTTGACAAGCTCATGGCAATTCCTGTACCAAACACCCACGTACTGCTCATATCTACTCTGTCGTTGAATTTATGCAATAACACGAAGCCGATATCATGTCTCCGGTCATATTTATAAGGAAATTTTTTATCCATACTTATTCCTTCGAACTGACGCCATGAATTTGACCACGTATATGATAACCAACCCGAAGTATTTCCCGTGTTCTTCTTTATCATAAACTCAACTCCATAGGCCCAGCCTTTACCTTGTACAATATCTTTCATGAAATCAGTTGTGGGGAATGCACCTTCTTGAAAGGTTATTACATTATTCATGGTTTTATAAAACCCTTCAATGCCTATACTATATCTTTTATTATATTGATAATCAACTCCAAGGGAATAATTCCATGACTCAACAGGAAGAAGAGAATCCGTTGAAGGCACCCATAGATCGATGGGTAATGAAATACTTGAATAGGAATTAGTTTGCAGGTATTGTACCATTTTTGAGATAGAAGCCTTACATGTAACATTTGACCATGGAGAGTACTTTGATGAAATCCTGGGCTGTATATGAAAATAATTCTCCTTTTTTACGTTGAAAAATGAATAATGAAATCCCATATTCACATTTACATTATTGCCAATGCGCATATTATCCTCGAGGTACAAAAATGCTTCGTGGCCATAAATGTTTTGTCTGTATGAAGTATCCCGGCCGGGATCCTTTTTTTGAGTATAGGAAGATGGCACAAAGGTGTGATAGCAATAACCTGTCCCAAACTTAATTATATGATTTTGATTGGGAAAATAATCGAAATCAACTTTAGCACTTACATCATATATGCCATTTAAAAACTCCTGCGAATCATGTGTTATTTCTTCCTCAAGATCAACGTAATTCTTTGTATCAAATTTGTAATTCAATAAAAAACGATAATTGGAATACGACAATGTAGTATTTGTAAATAACTTGTTATTTAGCGTATAGTTCCAGCGTAAATTGGTAGTAACATTTCCCCATTTCAGGTTATATAATTGTTTTGCAAAACTCTGATCTTGTTTGACTTCAGAATCTAACTTCAGTACATCGTTCCCCAGATATGAACTTAAAAACAGCCTGCTTTTATCAGAGTACCGGTGGTTAATTTTCATATTCAGATCATAAAAATAGTAGCCATATGTATTTGTCTGATCTCCTTCCTTCTTTGTAAGAAATGGTTTGCCTACCACATCAAAATAGGTTCTTCTTCCTGAAATAATGAAAGATGTGTTTTCATTCTTTATTGGTCCTTCAATAGTAAACCTTGAAGAAATCAGACCTATCGAACCTTCCCCATGCAATTCTTTGTTGTTTCCTTCCTTCATATTTATATCAATAACTGATGATGCCCGTCCTCCATATCTGGCCGGAAATCCACTTTTATGGAGGCTTACATCTTTAATTGCAGCAGGGTTAAATACGGAAAAAAAACCAAATAGATGGTTAACATTATAAACAGGCACGCCATCCAGGACTATCAGGTTTTGATCTGTTCCGCCTCCCCTGACAACCAAACCACTAAATCCTTCCATCCCAGATTGTACTCCTGGCAATAGCTGCAATGACTTGAGAACATCCGTTTCTCCAAGTATAGCAGGTATTTTTTCAATTTCTTTTGAAGTAATTCTCATCGCACTCAGATTTGACCTTGTATCGGATTCTTTGCTATAGCCCTCAATAACAACTTCCTCTATCTCAGTTGATGAACCTGTAAGATTGAAATTAATTAGGGTATCATTGCCATTCGAAATACTCATAACCTGGGTTTGATACCCTAAGTACGAAACTACAACATGTACTGGAACCTCATTAAGGGTCAGACTATAGAAACCATAATTATTTGAAAAAGTACCTGAATAATTCTCACGAAGATATACACTTGCACCCAATAGTTTTTCACCTGTGTTTTTGTCCTCAATATATCCACTTATGGTGAAGGGCCTGGCTGGTTTCTTTTTTATCAATATAATTGTGTTGCTGTATATCTTGTATTCAAGCTGATACTCTTTCTTAATGCGATCCAGCAATTGTTTTATTGTCAGATTCTTTTCAGGTAAGCGTAAGGTATGGTCCTGAGAGACTTCGCTATCATTGTATGAAAAATTGATATCGTATTTTGTGCTTATTTCATTAAATACTTCCCCTAAAGAATATGAATCTTTATCTAGCTCAATATTTCGATTTAGCAAAGTATCTTGTGAAAACAAATTATTTGAGAAAAATGAAAGAATTGAAATAATAACAATAGCTATCCTTGTACGTTTTCTCCAAGTGTTAAAAAAATAATGTTTCATAAATTTTACTTAATTTTCGTATTGACCCTGATTTCTGTATAAACTTATACATGAGTCTGCACAATTGACTGAGACCGGAAGTGTTAACGAAATAATATCGAGGATTTCGGTCAATGATTTACTGCTAAACCTTGCAGTGAGACTTTCGTGTTTTAATGCCTCGTCTTTTATATGAATGGATTGATGAAAATGCTTGTTAAGCGCCTTACATACTTCTTCGAGTGAAGTTTGATTAAATACGAAATCCCCCGTTTTCCAGGCTAAAAAATTCGGATCGGAATTCACTTCTTTGGTTAACTCTTCATCGGTTGCAATGTATATTCCTTTATCCCCCGCAGTAAGTATTATTTTATTGCTTTTCCCTGAAAATGATACCTTGCCGGTAACCACAACAACTTGAATTTCTGTACTATCCAGCGCATTAATATTAAACGATGTTCCAAGAACCTTTGTAGTTGTGTTACCGGTATTGACAACAAACGGCCATTCATCATCATGTTTCACTTCAAAAAATGCTTCTCCGGACAGGATGACAGTTCGAGATCTCGTATCAAATTCTTCCGGGTACTTAATTCTCGAATTTGCATTCAACCATAATTGGGAACCATCCGCTAAATCTATCTTAATAAATCCGTTAGTCAGGTTTGCCTTCTCCAGCCATACTATATTTTTACTGCTTCTATTATACTTATTCGCAATAATATAGCCAATGCCCAGAATGAAAACTATCACTGCAGCAATTTTTAGAAGATTCCGGACGAAAACAACAGGTTTGGTTTTTTTCGGATATGTTTGAGACCTGCTATTCGGATTTATTCTTTTCCATGCTGCCTCAAAATCAAGATTATCTCTGGAGGCATCATATCCCGATTCTTCCCAAAGTGTTTCAATAGCATGAAAATGGCTTTGATTCGCAGCTATCCATTCTTCAATTTTAAGCTTTTCATCTGCATCGCATTCATTATTGAGGTAATCAAATATTTTTCCTTCGTCCATAGTAATATAGATTTTGGTATGTTCTATTACTATGACAAGATTTTAAACAGGGAGGGTATATAGAATTATAAAATTATTTAATATAATCTTTCAGATAAATCTTTATCTTCTTTAATGCATTCTTTATGTGCATCTTAACTGTATCTTTCGAAATACCTAAATCATCGGCAATTTCCTGGTAGGTAAATTCCGAGTTTCGGGAAAGATAGAATACTTCCTTGCACTTTTCAGGCAGGTTTTCTATTGCTGATTGGATTAATTTGTAAAGTTCCTGATATTCAATTCCGCTAATTTCCGAGATATGGGCATCACCTTCTGTCACTTCCTCCAGCCCTATATGAGTAGTTTGATTATACCTGCTTTTAATGTAGTTTAAGGATCTGTTTTTTACAGATGTAAACAAGTAAGATTTTAATGAGATTTGTATGTCAATTGATTGTATATTATCCCATAAGTAAATAAATACGTCCTGTACGATTTCTTCTGCAATCTCCTTAATTGCAAGATATTTTCTTGCAAATACATATAGTGGCTTATAGTATTCAGTGAATAGGTATTTTAAGCTTTGGTCGTCACCATGCTTTAATTTAGTTAAAATTTCCTTCTCATTATGTTTCATCTTATAATAATAAACATCAAGTGTATATTAAAATTGCCTCACGCCCAAATATAATGATATTATGCTACTAAAAATAGAACTCAAAGTCTGAAAACCAGTTCAGACTTTGAGTTCTATTTTTTACGATTAATAAAAATGAATTGATGTATAAATCTTAGTGTTCCACTTAAACATTTTGTAAATTGCTGGATATAAATTGTAGCAATTACCATCATGAGAAAGTATCTTATTTATTCTATATTTCTCGTCATCCCATTAGTAAACATCCAATCACAAAGTTTTGAAGAACTTGGCCAGAAAGCCATGGATCAATTCAGCAAGGGTAATTATGAGAAAGCTATTAATTATATGCTGGAGGCTAAAAAAGTGATTGAAAGAGATTCTGGCAAAAACTGCCAAAGTTATGCAGAAGTGCTTAACGGGCTTGTATATTTGTATACACAAACTGGTAATTATTCAGTAGCAGAGCCCTATTTTGCAGAACTGGTAGCCATAAAAAGGGATGAATATGGAGAAAATACAGCAGATTATGCCGGAGCTTTATATAATCTGGCTGATGTAAATCAGAAAATGGGCAGTTATGATAGAGCAGACAGTCTTTTCAGAAAGGCAGCAGATATTTATAAGGCTGTTTCCGGAAACAAAGATCCTTTCTATATAATGACTCTATTTGCTCTTGGAAATATGCATCGTGAGATTGGTAATTATGATAAAGCTGAACTTCCTTTTAAAGAAGTAGTAGACTATAACAGAGAAATTCTGGGATCTCAAAATACAGATTATGCAGGTTACCTTTATAATCTCGCTTTTGTATACGAAGGCTTGAAGAAATTCGACAAAGCTCTTCCTTTATTTTTCGAGATTCTCACTGTTTACAAAAGCAATTTTGGAGAAGAACATGCATATTATTTATATACCCTGGAGAACATCGCAAATATTTACAGGGATACTGAAAACTACTTAAAAGCAGATTCGCTGTACAAGATAGTTCTGAATACCAAACAAAAAGTTTTTGGTAAAGAACAGCCTGATTATGCACTATCCCTCAATAACATCGGGTATTTGCATTATTTGATGGATGATTATCAAAATGCAGAAAAATATCTAACAGAAGCACAGGTAATTTACAATAAAACAACTTCCCCCGAAGATGACTTAAATATTTCCAACCTAATGAATTTAGCCAATCTATATTTAAAAATGGTAGATTATTCAAAAGCTGAATCCTACTTTAAGCAAATCGAAGGTATACTGAAAACTTCAAAAGGCACAAATTCAAAAGAATATGCCAATATAGTTGACAGAATGGGTACTCTATACCGGAAAAAAGGAGATTACATAACTGCCGAAGAATATTTCTCCCGGGCTATGCAAATAAGATATCAATTAGTAGGAACAGAAAACGAAGATTATGCGATATCTCTTGGCAATATGGCTGCTGTAAATGAGGATTTATGTAATTATAATAAAGCAGATTCTTTTTACAATGAGGCGTTGAAAAGCATAGAAAACTATTATGGTAAACAAAGTGAAGAGTATGCTTTAAACCTTCATAATCTTGCATCCTTTTATCATACTATCGGACGCTACAATGACGCAGAAAAACTTCTTTTGGATGTTATTTCTATCTATAAGGATAAATCACTTGGTGATACCTTTGATTACATAAATGCGTTAAATACTTTGGGAGGTGTGTATAGAGATATTGGTAAAATAAGGGAAGCAGATTCCTTATTCTCTATAATTATATCCATTGCAGGAAAGATACTTCCTCCTAACGATCCGGATTATGCCACCTTTGTGAACAATCAGGCCGACCTTTACAGGGAAATGGGTATGTATGTGAAGGCAGAAAGTCTTCAGTTGGAAGTAATAAACAGCCTGGAGAAATCATTAGGGAAAGAGCATCCTACATATGCATATGCCTTGGACAATCTTGGGAAAACTTATGTTTCCATGGGACTTTACGATAAAGCCGAGATATATTATAAAGAATCCCTCAATATCAGGAAAGGAAATACTGGAATGGAACATCCTGATTATGCTATATCTTTGAATAATCTTGGTGCATTATTCGAAGAAGCGGGAGATTATCAAGAGGCCATAAACTATTTTAATGAGGCATTGCGTATTTATAAAAACGTATTAGGAGAAGTGCACGAAAAATATGCCACAACGTTAATAAACTTAGCTAATGTATATCATGATATAGGTGATTATCTGAAGGCGGAAAAATTAAACCTGGAAGCATTGAATATTATTGAAAAATCACAAGGGACAAATAATTCCCTTTACACAAGTACTTTACATAATCTCGCATTAGTGTACAGCGATCTGGGAAATAATGCGAAAGCCGAAACCCTGCTGAAGCAGGTTTTAGATATAGAGGAAAAAATGTATGGGAAAAATCATCCCTCATATGCCAATTCGCTTCATTTACTTGCTCTTGTTTATGAAGAAAAAGGAGATTATAAGAATGAAGAATCCCTCCTGCTTGAAGCCATGGAAATAAGAAAAAACACACTTGGCACAAACCACCCTGAATATGCTCATTCACTAACGGCATTAGCAGAAGCATATAGGCGTACAGGAAAATATAAAGAAGCTGAACAATTACTGCTTGAAGCAAAATCAGTCATCCTGGAAGCTTATGGAAATAAACATCCACAATATGCAACAGTAATTCACAATCTGGCTTACCTGTATCGTGAGACTGGTAATTTTAAAAGAGCTGAACAATTATATAACGAATCACTAAAAATTGTTGAAAAAGTATACGGCGCGAATAATGTGCAATATGCTGATAACCTTGACAATATGGCTAAATTGTACCTTAGTATGGGTAATTATGAAAAAGCAATGGAACTCTATGAAAAAGCCATGCAAATAAGAAAGGATAAGCTTGGTGAGAACCATCCTTTGTATGCCACTTCGCTTAACAACCTTGCAAATCTCTATACAATAATAGCCCGGTATGAGGAGGCCGAACAGTTATTGATTCAATCAATGGAAATTAAAAGACAAACTCTTGGAACTGAAAATATTGGCTATGCAACTGCATTAAATAATCTGGCTATATTTTATATCTCCATCGGAAATTATACACAAGCTGAAAAGAAATTTGTTGAAGCTTTGGATATATACGAAAAAGCTCTGTCAACTGATAATCCGCTATATGCAAAGTGCCTGAACAACCTTGGCGAGCTATATAGAATGACATCATATTACGATGAAGCTGAACAATTAATTTCAAAAGCGGCATCCATATATAAAACCATATATGGGACAGATCATTCTGATTATGCAACAGCAATAAATAATCTTGGGCTAGTATACTTTATGAAGAAGGAATATAGTAAAGCTGAACCTCTCTTGCTTGAATCTATGAACATACGTAAGAAGATACTGGGTGAAGACCATTCAGATTATGCTGTTTCTTTGAACAATCTGGCAGAACTGTATAGTAAATCGGGCAACTATAAGAAGGCTGAACCTTTATATCTTGAAGGATTAAGATTAACGAAAAAGATATATGGTCCAAATCATCCTGCATGTGCAATATTCTTCGATAATGTGGCCACTTTGTATATGAATATGGATGATTATGCAAAAGCCGAACCCTATATACTTGAAGCCAACAAAAACATAAACTTACAGATAGAAAGAAACTTTGCCTTTCTATCAGAAAATGAAAAAGAAAAGTTTTTATCCTTCAAATTAAACTATTACTTCGAAGGCTATAATTCCTTTTTCTTTCATCGTAAAACAGACAATCCACCTATTATTTCAAATGCATACAATAACGAACTTGCACATAAGGGATTGCTTTTGCAAAGCAATACTGCTTTACGCCAGGCGGTCAATAATAGTAAGGACACATCATTGATAAAAATCTACGATGAATTTATTGGTCTGCATCAGTTTTTATCAAAACTTTATGTTACACCTGCGGGAGCCTTGGAAATGAATATTGACAGCATTGAAGACATTGCGAACAACCTGGAAAAAGAGCTTGTGAAGCGAGGAAGCAATCTTCCCGGATTTGAAAATATCACCAATATAACACATACCAACTGGCAAAGTGTGCAGCAGGCACTTGCTCCAGATGAAGCAGCTATAGAATTTGTGAATTTTGAATATTATGATAAGAAATGGACAGACAGCATTTACTATTGTGCACTCGTGTTAACTAAGAATCTCCCCTATCCTATAATGTTATATCTGTGCGAAGAAAATCATATAAAGAAATTGCTGAATACAGACAGGGCAACAAGTAGTGTAAAATATATAACCCAATTATATACAGCAAGATCTGTAAGATCTACTGAAAATACTTCACCCTCCTACTATAATGATTTTTACAACTTGTTATGGCAACCACTTGAAGCTGCGATGAAGGACATAAAAACTATATATATTGCCCCTTCGGGATTACTGCACAAGGTCGCTTTTAATGCCATTCCTATAACAGACAGTACTTTTTTATCAGATATTTATAATTTGAATATAGTGAGTAGTAGTCGTGTGCTGGTTAATAAATCCAAAGCTGAAATCCCTGATATGAATAAATACCAGGCTGTTTTATATGGAGGCATAACCTATGATATAGATAGTACAGATATCATTTCCATTGCTAGACAGTATCACAACCAGAGCAATATTTCTACCCCATCACGAAGCGTTGACATACCGGAACACACCAGGGGGTATATGTGGTTTGGATTACCAGGTACATATACTGAGGTAAAAAACATTGAAAACATATTGAAATCCAGGAATATTTCAGTACACTCTTATACAGGCATGAATGCCAGTGAAGAATCTTTTAAATACATGATGAATTCAGGCACATCACCGGATATTATACATATTGCCACCCATGGATTTTTCTTTCCTGAATCAAAGTTCAGGAAAGAAACTATAGAATCTGCCTTATCCAGGGATATTGAATTACAGGATGAGATGGCAGAACCAGCTTTTACACATTCTGAAAATCCCCTACTGCGCTCCGGACTGTTATTTGCAGGTGCCAGTCGTAAATGGCAAAACCTGCCTCCTGTCGATGGTGCTGAAGACGGCACTCTCACTGCTTATGAGGTTTCCAATATGAATTTAAACAATACCCAACTTGTAGTATTATCAGCATGCGAAACAGGATTGGGGGATATCAAGGGTTCAGAGGGAGTATTTGGATTGCAGCGAGCATTCAAAATGGCCGGAACAAAATACCTTATCATGAGCCTTTGGCAGGTACCTGATGATCAGACGGCGGAATTAATGAATCTCTTCTACCAGAACTGGTGTTCGGGAATGAGTATTAAAGCTGCCTTTAGTAACGCACAGGAAGTCTTACGAAAGAAATATGATCCTTACTTCTGGGCTGCGTTTGTGCTTATAGAATAAATAAAAACCTGATTATACAGCTTTCCCCTATTCAAAAACAGGAATATACCAGTTTGTTTTATCCAGCAATTTGGTCCGAATTTCCTCTCTGGAATCTTCTGAATATTTCTGTGCAACCCTACTAGCAAGATATGAAGGATCATTCCTTCTGATAGCAACTCTCATCAAGTCAAACCATCTTTGACCTTCAAAAGCTGTTTCATAGGCCAATTCATCTATAATAAAATTTTCCAGCATTTCTGTTCCTGTTTCATCTTCAGGAATTTCCTTATAATCAACTTCTATGCCGTAACCTGCTCTTTTTCTAACATAATTTAATTCCTTGCATGCATTTTTCTTATCTTCAATTAAGTTGTAACAATAAGCTTTTAACAGAGACATTCTGGCAGTTCGGGTCATTATAAAGGGCCTGTCGTCTTCCTGGTATTTCCTAATAACATACCGGCTTTGAATTTCGGAAGAATTGTTGAGAAGAGATAAAACTCTGTAATCAATATTATCTTCATCTGCTATTGCATGCGCATAAAACTGATTTGCAAACCACGAAGCAGGAGAAACCTGATAGTTTAAGCTCAGTGTCCAATTCCACAACTCATTGGTTTGGTTATATTTATTATCAAAAGCAATCATAAAAACAGCATGATTTGTTAAATCGGATGTTTCCCAATCTAAATAGAATAATTCATAAAACCAGTCGCTGGGATTATCGAAAGCAGTAGTTATTTTAAACCTGCCAATAATTCTATTATCCTTATCTCCATAAGCAGTTACCTCCTGTAATTTTGCAAGCGCATTCTCATAATCCCCCAAATCCAGATAGAGTTCCCCCATCAATTCATTAACATAAAAATCAGAAAACCGGATGGTCTGCCATATCACAGGTTCATTAGTTGCAGTAAAGTTATTTGTATCTGAAAAAGTTAAATCATTGATTAAAGTTCGTATAAAAGAAGTATCCTCATAGGAATAATATCCAAAATTTGAACTATCCGATATTTGTATCTCCGTATAATAGTCACAGTAACCATATATTTTAGCTACCTGATATTGGCACCATACCCTTATCGCCACCAGTTCAGATTTATATTTGATAAAATCAGTTGAGGACATCCTGTCTTCTTCTACCAGCCCTTCAAATTGATTGATAAAATCATTTGTATTATTAATGATATTATAAAAAGGTTTTGGTGAGATATACGGATTAGATCCTGAAAAACTGTTATTACTGAATTCCTTTATATCAGGATCTGCTGATTTATTAGCAATTACCAGGTCAGCTCTCACTTCACCGGCTAAAAACATAGTCTCAACTAAATCAGACATTAAACCATAAATTCCTATTATAGATAACCGGATGGAGTTTTTATCACTAAAGGCCTGGTCTTGTTCAATGATATCCGGTTGATCAACATCGATCATTTTTTCACAAGATGTTACCAGCATCAAAGATATTAAGCTCAGAATGAGAATATTTATTTTCATAAACCTGTATTTTTTTCTGTTGTTAACTCTATTCATGTTTTTCCGATTTTAAAAATGTTATAATCCAAATTTCACTCCTAACATGATAGATTTATTTTGGGGAAATTTGCAATAATCGATCCCTTCCCATAAAATGGAACTCCCATAAGCAAATTCAGGGTCATATCCCAGATATTTATCAAGAGTAATAAGATTAATACCCGAAAGATAGATTTCAGAGGTATTGGCTGATTTTATCCATTTGTTTAAGTTCATTGAAAGAGTAATGCGTTTTAATCTAACAAAGGAGCCATCCTCAATCCATCGGTCGGAGAAGCGACTATTACCCATGGGATCTCCCCAGGCTGCTGTTGGTATATCAGTTACCTGTCCGTCAACCTGCCAGCGTCTGAGTGTTGCTTTTGATTGATTTTCAAAGCCATCCATGCTTTCAAGCTCCCTTCTTGTATGATTATAAAGTTCATTACCGTAAATAAAAGAAATATCAGCTAAAAATGTAAACTGTTTGTATGTAAGTATATTTACCCAGCTTCCATAGGCATCTGGTGCTGCGTTTCCAATAGCGACTTTATCTTTATCATCGATTATACCGTCTGCAAAATTATCTTTAAATTGGATATCACCAGCTTTAAATAAGGTACCATTTGAATGTCTTAGATTTAATGCATTGGCTTCGGCATCGGAAGAGATAACTTTTACGACCTCGTAGCCATAATAAGACCCCGCTATTTCACCATTACGGAAAATCTTTTGTCCATAACCAAAATCATAAATAAGATCATTTTCTAAGTTTGCAACCTTTGTAACATATTGACCAACGGATAATTCAGTTCTCCATTGTAAAACGGTTCCTTCATATGCCAAACATTTCAAACTTAATTCTGAACCTATTGTATTCAGATCGCCATTATTGGTCCAGCTTTCGTTCCCTAATTCTACCTGTGTAACTGTATTATTTAGAAGACCATCAGTATTATGATAATATACATCAGCAGAAATAAATAGTCTTTGTTTTATTGTAGACAGGTCGATTCCGAAATTAACCTTTTTTGTTTTCTCCCATAATAAACTTTCATTTGCAGTCATTACTTTGGCATAGCCGGTTGCAGTATAGTATTGGCTTGGGGCATAATAGTTCCTTGAGATATATGGATTGTATACTGTATTAGCTAAAATACCATAGCTTACCCTTGTTTTCAGGTAGTTGATAATAGTATTATAGTTGAAACCTGCTAGTTTTGATATATCCCAGCCCAATCCAATTGCCGGGGAAATAGCCATTGGCACGCCAAAATATTGTGGTTCTGCTTCAGCACCAATGTTTGACGATGCATCGGCTGTTAACACAAGGTCAATAAAGTATGTTTCTTTAAAATTATATGACAGTCCGGAGAAATCAGTAAATTCCCTTCTTAAGTATTGATACCCTGATTTTGTTCGACCATCTTCTAAAGTCAGGCCTAAATCTTTAAATTCATCGGATGGAGTACCTACTCCTGAACTTATATCCTGAATAATTTCGTCATAATTGGTACGTATCCCTACTATTCCTGACAAATTATGTACTTCATTAAAAGTCCTGTAATACCTTACATTTGCTTCTGTTGAATTTCTTGAAAAGTCGCTAATACCCTTTTTTACCTGGTTATATATCGGATAATCATTGTTGTAAAACCCATGGTTCGGGAAAAAACCAAATTCATTTACTTTATTTAATTCAGAACTTATTCTTACATTCGCTTCTAAGTTTTTTGATATTTCAAATCTAAAATTTAATGTTCCCATAAAGTTATAAGAACTTAATGATATCTGTGAACTATTGATCACTTCATATGGATTAGATATCCCCAGCAAATCCGCATCTTCGGTTAAGGGTAATTCCACATTGTTTGAATCAATTATAAAAGGATATAGGAATGGAGCCTTTGTCAAAGAATTAAGAATTGGGTTTGCATATGACAAGCCTTGTTCCATTAATGTACTTTTAGAATATGTAATACCCATCTTTGCTTGGGTAGATAGCCATTTTGTTATATCAACATTGGCATTAAACCTGGCATTAAAGCGGTTATAGTTTGTATTTTTCACGCTTCCTTCATCACGCAGATAACCTACAGAAAAGAAGTATTTTGCAATTGCATCACCTCCCCTGACCTTAATATTAATCCCTGCGGTGTTCCCTGGTTCAAAAATATAATCCTGCCAATCGGTTTTTTTATTGTATTTATAGTATTGATTAAAAGATGGGTCTTCAATAAAATAATTATTATAAATGTATCCGGAACTATACATTTGCTCAAGTAAGTAAGGTTTAAAATACTCCGAATTTTCAATGACAGGTAATCTTTTGTTCATAAAATTTATGCCATAATGGCCTGTGATATCAAACTCCGTTTTACCAACTTTAGCGTCCTTGGTTTTTATCAGAATAACACCATTAGATGCTTTTGCACCATAAATAGCGGCTGCAGGAGCATCTTTTAATATAGTAATGGCTTCGATATCCCTTGGATCAATATTAATTAAAGGATCCTGATAATAGCCGGTTATGGTAGTTTCATCAAAGCGATAATTACCCAGTACCTGTCCGTCAATGACTATTAATGGTTTTTCATCAGCAAAAATAGTTGAATAACCTCTTATTTTTATTGTACATCCCTCTCCGGGTGAGCCGGAGGCACTTGTTAGCCGGGCAGTAGAATTTTGAAGCAATTGTTCAAAAGATGAAGACATAATTTGTGTGCTATATACAATATCTACTGGTTCAACAGCACTGGTCATATTACTATATTTCTGATTGTCATAGAGATAGTATACTGATTTATCATTAGTATATTCACCGGTTGGAGTCATATACACCTCCATAGTATCTTCAGTAGTACCATATTGTTCTTTGACTTCATACCCCGGATAGGAGAATACGAGCATAAAGTCTTTCGTTTTGGTCGAATCTTTTATTCCTATTTCAAAAATACCAGATTCATTGGTAGTTACTGATTTGACCTTTCTGTGTTTGGTTGACACTTTAATTCCCTGCAGAGGTGTATTATCTAAAGTAGAATAAACATACCCGGTAATAATTTTCTTTTCTTGTCCCGCAACTTCACATAGGGAGGAAAATAGAATCAAGGCTATAACAAGAATATTGAAATGTAATTTTATTGTCCGATACATAAAAGTATTTTTATTCATTATTTTTTTTTTTATAAACCTTATTTAAGTATTGGTGAAAGTTTTATCTCTCTTATCCACAGGTACTGTTCACCCGTATAAGTTTCAGGATGTGTTCCTGTAAATGTGAATTTCAGGTTAGTAACCGATTTGGTTTCTGTAAAACTTACAATGCCAATTTCATTGAACTTAGTATCATTATCTCCACTAGGGGCAGTAGAAAAATCGTAATTTCCTATTTCTTTTCCATCAGCTTCAATCTTAAATGTGCCACTTGCATAGTTTTTACCTCGCACCAGGATTCTATAATCAACCGGGTAAAAGCTTCCTTCCAGTTCAAAATTAATCCATTCGTCATATTTTGAAGTATAACCATCTAAATTTGTGTCATTATAAAAGATGGTTTTTATATTATTCAAGTTTATAATAACTGTATCAATATTGTCCGAATAAGTAGCGTTAGCAATCAAGTCGTTTTGGTATGCTGTAAGTTTTGAGGTGTAGTATCTGTCACTAGAAAATGCTCTCAAAAATGCCTGATCGGTAATTAACCAACCCAAATCGTATTCAAACCCATTCACTAAATTCACTATTCCATTGCTTATCTCATTATTTCCTGAATAATTATTTTTTAATAGATCAGCCAAATACAACATTACCTTTGAAGAATCACCGAAATCAGTAGCATTAGCATGAAAATCCTCAATATAAGCAAGTATTTCCTCCTTAGAATAGAGGTATCTAAATATCGAACTGGCCAATATTGGCCCGGCCCAATCATAGTCAGCAATACTGCTGTTTAAGAAAGAGCTGCTTTTAGCTGTATTAAGAGCTGATTCATAATTTGTTGGATAAATAAAAGCAAAAAACCAGTCTTCATCGGCTATATTTTGATATCGTACATTTTTTTCGTAAAAAACTTGTGTAATCCTTTCATCACCAGAATATAAAAATGGATTTGTGATATTGAACACTGAATCGTAAATCAATTCATTATTTTCATTCTTACCTATAGGTGTACTTTCACTTTGAATGAACTCTTTCGTTGTATAATGTGGAACAGCCTTCCCAAATTGACTGGAATATTTATTATATGTTAAATATTCATATAGGTTGTTTAGTGGAATTAGCGATTTATCAATTACTTGAATTATACCGTTTTGGCTCAAATTATCTGAGTTTATTATGGATGCATAGCCATCAAGCAAAACCTTATTTGAGCTATCAACATAAACCGGCAAATATTTAGTATTGAATGTTTTAATCATGTCGTAGGTAAAATCCTTCTGCTTGAATTTCCCATCAATGAAATGATATAAAATCATACGAGTAAATAAATATTCATCATTTAGTATTGCAGGATCAATTGCATCAAAAGTTTCATTTACCGGTGCAAATACAGTATATAAACGGTTCTGTTCAAGTAAATCTACCAGGGCTTCTGTATTCTTTACAGCCGCGGTAAAACTTGAGATTTCAGGTATTTTCTCCATTTCAGCAATTATCTTATCTTTTTCAGTGGTTTTATCCAAAGTATTATAATGATCATCCCATGTTTTATCGCAACCTTGTATGAACATTAAAACCGACAATACAATTCCGATAATGTATGTTTTATTTTTAGATAGCATAAATATGTATTTAGTATTCAATTCAAAATATTATGAAGTTAATCAACTGGCACAAAGCTGATTGCAACAAAAAATGCTTTTCCTGGTGTAACCTCCTGTATTCTCAAAAAATGTTCTGTTTCCCCCTCTTTAATCTCTACAACACCAAGTTCCAGGGCCATAAAGTTAAGACCGGCAGTAGAAAGGTTAATCATACCACCAATGGGTTTTCCATCGAATTCATGTTTAATTACAGGTCTTTCAGGGCCGGCTTTTGTATGGTTAACCAACATATATTTGCCTGGGATTATATATGGAAATTTTCTTGTAATATCCAGTAGATCATCACATTTTTCATTGGTAAAAAACATGGGCTGAGTCATGCCATACAAATAATCCTGTTTATTATTATGTTCATTATTTCTATGGTGGTCTGTGGTAATATACCCGGAATAAGGAGCATTCAATGTTAACCATCCATTTGTTTTTTCAAATGGCAGATGCATAATACCGCTGGCTCGTCTGGGCCAATATTGAGCCTCCTGCCCTATTAGCCAGTTCTCACTGCCCTTAGGAGCATTATTTCCCTGTTCTGTTTCCTTTGCATAAATACCCAGTTCATCCCAAAGATAAACGCCATAATCAAATAATGAATCATAGGGAATTCCCGGAACATCCACAAAAACAAAATAACGCCATGTTCGTTCAAATGATTTTGTAACCAGGAACATAGTATCCATTAAATGGATAATCCCATTTGAAACCAGGTTATTGCTGTTAAATTCGTCTATATTTAAACCATCAGGAAAATCACTGGTATGATAGTTAAGTACAACTTCGGCAGAGTTAGGTTTTAAGCCAAATTTTGTTGTTGCTCCTCCAAAAGATCCATAAAACATCTGGTCTTCTTTTGCATCAGAAATCGAAAGCACAGCCATTATAAAATGACTGCCAATAAATGATCTTAATTTATTATCAGAATTTGTATAGTTATCATCATCAGGTGATATCATTGTTGCAAGATCACTAAAAGAATTTACATTACTTTCCTTATATTTGCTGTCAGGGGTGACAAAACAAGTATAAAAATCTTTGGAGCCGGAATCATTTTTATTAAATGTCTCATTCAGTCCCGTTTTTTCGATAGCCTCCAGGAATATACCATAATCAGCTTTATTTTCTTTTAACCAATCATAAATTGTGGCTTCTGGTTTTTCAAGCACCTGATCAATTACATGCAAGATACCATTTGGCAAAATGATATCTTGGTCTGTTATTCTTGCCTTTTTATTTAAAATAATGTCAGAGCCATCACTAGTAACCCCTGAAACCATATAATCAAAGGATAGTGTTTTGCTTTCAACAATACCTGAATTGAATGAACCCGCTAAAATTCGTGTACTGAAAACATGATATTTTATTAATTGGGTCAATTCATCTTTTGTGAAATCCTTTAATGATTTACCTTTTTCTGCAAAATACGCTTCAAAAGCGCTATTAACAGGTGCTAAAAAGGTATAATCGCCATATGTCCTGAATAAGTGGTTTAAACCGGTTGTATCCAGTATCTCATAAAGTATTGAAAACCGCTCCGGGTTTGATTCAATATACTGTGTAATACTTAGATTGTATTCTTCATAATAGGTAACTTCGGCATCCTGATCGGTGGATAATTCACACGAAAAGCATAAGCCCAATAAACCTATTAGCATACCCACTTTTTTTACTAAATTCATGGATATTTTTTCCCTTACTTCATTTAAACTTTTCATCTGTTAATAGTTTATTTTTAATTGTCAGAGAACCCCAAAGGGCTCAGCGAAGCTAAACATCCACGATCCTAATACAGAGCTTGTGATTCTCATTTAAAATCATGCGCTTATATATTAAAAGATTTATCATGGATGTTTCATTTTTTTAAGTTTAATAATATTATTCATAAAAAGGATTCTGGGTAAGTTTCTTGTTTAGGAGTAGCTCATTATAGTATATAGGCAGGAACCAGCTATCCATATCTTTTATTTTAGAGGCAACTGCACTTCTGCTTCGTGAATCAACATTTGCAATTACAGCTTCATAAATTATGGATAACCTGTTATTGATGTCCCTGCGTGATACCCTTACGAGGTCAAACCATCTTTTACCTTCCCCGACAAATTCCCGGGCTCTCTCGTTTAATATCTCTTCAAGCAATTTTGTTTTATTTGTATTATTTGTATAAGCAGGAATATCAGCTCTTTCTTTTATAGTATTAAGCTGTTCCAAAGATTTGGTATAGTTATCCATTTCAGCATATGCCTCAGCTTTCATAAGGTAAATATCGGCTAAACGATAGAATATCCAATTGGCATCACTTCTGGATTTGGTACGATCTACACGATCTCTTGTACCATCATAAGGCGATAAGCCTTCATATTTCCAGATAGAAGTAACACTTGGGATATATGTAACATAATCCCCATCTTCATTAGTTTGTCTTAAATCATTAACACTATATAAACTCGTTAGAAATTCAGAAACATCGGTTTCCTGGTTCCCTTCCCTGTTGTTAGAGGTAAGTGTATACAAATTTTTACCATCACCATACTTATTAGTTGTGTTATAGTTAGTATAGTCAAATTGCAATTCAAAAATACTTTCAATACTATTACCATCTCCTGCATAAAGTGAGAAGTAATCTTCCCCGTCTACAAGATATATTCCGCTTATCTTATCACAGGTTTCAATACATTTTTGATAGTCATCGTTCCATAAATAGATCTCTGCCAGCAAAGCATATACGGCGTTTACTGTTACCCGGCCTTTCTTTTCTTCAATGTATTCGAAAAAATCGGGTTTGAATGCCATGTCAACTATATAATTCAGGTCAGTTATCAGATGGTCTGTTATGTATTCCTCTGTGGACTTTTCGTAATCAAAACTCTGATTATCATCTGAATAGGATTTTAAAATGAAAGGTACGTCTTTAAATGCTTTTATGAGATAAAAATAACACAGGCTTCTTAGATAATACGCTTCTGCCATATAACCATTATAAGTAATATCACTAAAAGTTTTATCATTTTCTTTTGCTTTTGGAGCATACTCAATAATAGTGTTTGCAAGGTTTATTACAATATAAAAATCTCCCCATTTTACTTTGTCATTGTATTCATTTAAATTATAATTGAAAAACTCAAGTGAAGTTGTGCTTACTTTTTTTTCATCAGGTGAAAGAAGACCTCCCCGTAATTCTGCCCAATAGTATATATCGTCAAGAAAATAACTCATTCTGGCATATGCCTGTCCCAATACAGCTACAACATCTCCTTCTGTTTTCCAGTACTCTTCCCGTATCAGTTCATCCTGGGGTTCCAGGGTTAACCAGTCTGTACACCCGGAGAATGCTAATACAAAGGTTAATAATATGATATGTATTCTTTTCATAGTATAATATTTCTAGCTTAAAATTTTACATTCAAACCAAGAGAAATTTCTTTTGGTGGGGGTGTTTTAGAGTTGTCTTTACCTATATATTTAACATCGGTGCTAACTACGCTAACTTCAGGATTCTGACCGGTATAATTCGTCCATGTATACAAATTATACATAGTAAAAAACACATCCCATTCTTTAACAAATGTTTTTTCTAATACTTTTTTAGGCAGACTGTATGAGACAGTTATAAACCTAAGCTTTAAAAAAGATGCATCTTCAACGAAACGGGAAGAACCTAACCAGTTGAATCCATAATTATAGAGGGCCCTTGGTATATCGGTTACATCGCCCTGTTCTCTCCAACGGCGGTTTACTGAAATAGCCTGGTTACTTTTACCATACATATTTTCCAGGTTCATTTTAGCTTCATTTACAATGTCATGACCTACTTTGTAATGAAAGCTTGTCCTTATTGATAAATTTTTAAATAAAGTTAAGCCGGCACCAAATCCGCCATGAAAATCCGGATACGGTTTTCCTAACTGCACTATATCCAGTTCGTTGATCAAACCATCATAATTGATATCCCTGTAACGGGCATCTCCACCTTTAAAAACATAGCCTCCGGAATTATCAAACCTCATATACAATGGGTTGCCTTGTGCGTCCAATAAGGGATTACCATCTGAATCCCTGGCAATAGCATCTGCATCAGTTGCATATACTCCATCATAAATATATCCATAGTATGCATGTACTGACCCGCCTTCAATTATGCGGCTTGTATATTTACCATTCTCCAACATGTTTACATCATCTTCAGATATATTGTCAGGCACTTCTAATATTTTATTCTTGTTTACAGCAATGTTAAAATCAACGGTAAATAAGATATTCTCCCTTTTAATTATTTTAGCATTTGTCTGAAATTCAAGCCCGCTATTCTTAACACTTCCTGAGTTATACCAAACCAAATATTCATAACCAGTAGATGCAGGTATCTTGTATTTCTCTTGCAAAGCATCTTTAGTAATGTCTGAATAATATTCCAAAGTCGCTGATAATCTATTGCTAAAGGCATAGAGATCAATTCCTACATTATATTTCTCAATTAATTCACCTCTTAAATTATACAATTGGATATTCTTAGGTTTTACACCCTGTATATACATGTACTGATCCCCCCCTGTATAAAGACCATAGCTTTCAAGTACATTACCCGGATTACTACCTATCTGACCATAACTGGCCCTGAATTTTAAATCGTCAAGCCATTTAATATTTTGCATAAAAGGTTCTCTTGAAACAAAGTAGGCCATGGAAATAATAGGTCTAAATCCCCATTTATTTGCTAAACCATACTGAGAACTCCCGTCATAACGAAAACCGGGATTAATTACATATTTTTCCTTATAAGCATATCTTACGTTAAAAATATAACCTGCTTCCCTGTACCTGTTAAGGTCGGAATCAAGTTTTTTAATAGGGCTTTCAGATGTATGGTTTGTAATTTGCAACGAAGGAGACCTTTCACTTTGGCCCTCCTGGCTTATACTATTGGTAGATTGCAGACTTAAAGCAGCAACGGCAATAATACTGTGAACTTCATTAAAATCCTGTGTATATATAAACTGAGAAGTTGATTGTATTCCATAACTTTCATTATCAGTATGGGTAGTTGAATTATATGCTTTCTGAAGATCAATTACACCAGTAGCTGATTGAGGTACAAAAGTTTTAGTATCTTTGTTATTAATGTCGTATGCCACATTAGATACAAATTTTAACCTGCCCGGAATAATTTGATACTGCATACCCAAATTAGTAAGGATACGGTTTGAAATAGTTGTTTTTTCACCATCCTTGGCCATGGCAACCGGATTAAACCATTCATCGCCTGTACCCTGATAATTTTGTATGGTATCTCCATCAGCAGTCTGGTTAAAATAAGCAGAGAAGTATTCATTACTGGCTGAATCAGGACCTAACATATCGTAAATGGCCATATTAGGTGCCTTTTGATAAGCAAGTTCAAGAGCTGTAACATGTTTTTTGCCATCAACTTCAAATTCCAGTGCAGAACCTTGCTCACTATTAGTAAATGAAAATTCCGAGTTAAATGATAAATTGTTTGTTAATTGATAATCGAGATTTAACCTTGTAGATAAACGTTCAAAAGAAGTACCTATAGATGTTCCCTCCTGTGAGATGTGACCCAGACTCAGACGATAAGCTGCTTTATCACCTCCGCCTGATATTGAAAAGTTGTGATCAGCTTTAACACCCCGTTGAGTAACAGCATCTACCCAGTTGGTATTCTGGCTGTGTTCCCATGCATATGGATATTCCTCAATGGTTTTATACATTATCGGGTAAAACTCCTGTCCTCCTAATTCAGGGGGCTCTCCTGTTAAGTCCATAGCCCTGTTATACTGGGCATCTAGCTGCATTAATACATAATCAGATCCATTTAATAATGGTATGGGATCAGGAGCTTCCTGAAACGTATGCTTATATGAATATGTTAATACTGAAGGACCTCTTTTCCCTTTTTTCGTATTAATAGCCAATACTCCATTAGCAGCCTTCGGTCCGTAAAGTGCAGATGCTGCAGCATCTTTATATATTTCAATAGATTCAATATCATCAGGAGCAATATCAACAAGACCTCCATAATCATCAGCTGTTGCTGTGGTGAATTCAAAATCATCTTCAATATCTGTATCAAATACCACCCCGTTTATCAGGATAAGTGGTTCGTTTTTTCCATTTATAGAGGATGCACCCCTGATTTGTATTGAAATGGAAGCTCCGGGGTCTCCTGAAGACATAGAAATATCAACACCACTGAGCTGCCCTGCTAGGGCTTCTTCAATAGAAGTACTACCAATATGTTCAGCATCTCTTAAATCAACTTTTGAGATAGAAGCACTGGATTCTTGTATTGAAACCGGCATAAAGCCTGTGGTTTGCTTCTTCTGAGCAACCTTAACCACTCCTTCCAATTCAATAGCTTCTTCTGATAACTTAGCTTCGATATAGGGTTTATTACCAACTGCAACCGTTAAAGAGGTATAACCTATAAAAGAGAATTTTATTGAATCTGAACCAGGCTGAATCTGGATGATAAATTCACCATTATTATCACTGATAGTACCATTGATAGTACGGTTATTCTTGTTCATTTCAATAACATTTACCCCTGGTAGCTTTTCTCCTGTTGTAATATCGGTGATCACTCCCCTGATAACTCTGGTTTGTGCAGAAGAATATAGGTATGTAAAACTTAATAGCAAACAAATGAATAATGTTCTGGTAGTTTTCATTTACATAGATTTTATTAGTACAAAACTCCATCAATTTGATGGATTATCCCATCGGTACAAATGATATTGCTTTTTTCTTCTATCACATTGAGGAAATCAGCATTATTAGTTCCTTTAATAGTTAAATTTTCATAAGAACCGATAAGTTCAGCTGTCTTATAAATAATTTTAAATTCTGATGAAAGTTCCTCATCCTTACATAGTGTTGTAATTGTTTCATTTATTGATTCAGAAGTAAAGATTGTACGATCCATAAAACAATACTTTATAAAGGCTTGTAAACCTTCTTCGTCAGAGGGTAACTTCCCTTCGAAAATAAACGCGTCAATTGCAGCATTTGTAGGAATAAAAACAGAAGGAGTATTCCCATAAATATCAAGTTCCCCATTACTCGCTAAAAGGCCAGCATTTTCACATAAATCTTTAAAGCGGGAAAAAGCCGGGTCAAAAGAAATCATTTCTCCAACTGTTAATACCGGAGTTCGTATTATATCATCAACCACATACACCTGGCCATTATCTATACCCATATCCGCAAAATTTTTCACTATATTTGGCACACCTGTTAGGGGGTTTCCTCTAATATCAAACATATTTCCTCCGGACCAAACGCTGTCAATCGTAAGTCCCACATATTTACCCATAGCATTCATTGCAAACTGCTTTTGAAGCGAAGGTGTCACAGATTCTGTAAATACATGATTGAATACCAGCTCAAATAGATCCTGAACCTCCATTCTATGAGGTGTATTTCCATTGCTTGTGTCTGCATTATAAAATACAGTTTCTTCAAGCCCAAGTCTTGTATCAATTTCTCCTCCATAATCTGAGTTATATTCCGCTGCGGTTAGCAATAAAATGTTGTTTTTTAGAAATGCTGAATCACTTGGTAATATTAATGTATAGTTTGCTTTTACATCATTTAAATAACCGAATATTTCACAGGCTTCAACAGCAGCAGCAAAATATTTAAAATCAGGACTAGTAAATGCAGGTTTTAATATGGATTTAAAAGTACGCGGTATGATAAATGAATTAATTCCATAACCATAACCATTGCTACACAAATTATATTCTTTGATATCTTGTTCGCTAAAATGAAAATTTGTTCCATCCTTACTGTTAATTCCTTCATTTTTAAAAAAAGTGGAAGGGAAAATAAGCAGGTCAATAAACATATACGGTTGTACAATTGCCCTTACTATTTTATCAATATGAAGGTAATCCAGCGAATTCTTATCTGTAATAAGAAGAGATTCCTTAAATTCCGGATAATCTTCAAAATACTCGTCTATAAATGATTCCAGAGCACTATTTTCAGGTGCAAAAACAGTGAACCCTGAACTTGCTTTTGATGAATATCTGGAGTTACCTTTTTTAATAAATCCCACCGGTTCAAAACACAATTCCATATCAATTCGATAATCACGCTGATTTTGATACAAATTGCTCCGTTTTAGAAGATTCGAACTACTCACATCACCATCTGTATAATACAGGCTAAATCGATTAAACAGACTATTGAATAAACTATAATCTGTTGAATTCATTAACCAATCATCCAGGTTTTGAACGGGTTCAATTACCTGGTCAACATAATATACCCAACCATTTCCATAGGGAACAATTGAGTCCACAGGCACATTATAAATGTTAAAACCTGTTGTTGAAGAAAGATCTGACCCTGATAATAATTTATAATCATCGGCGTTCCCTTGATACTCACTTAGCATTTCAGGAAAATAAAACTGAACGTACTTTATTTCACTTAATACGGTAACATAATTTCCGGTTTTTTGATCAAATTTATCTACTGTGCTTGATGTCATATTTGAAATACGCTTAAACCAATGCTTATCCAACACAAATGACGAAGGTGAGTTTGGCCATGTAATAACATGATGGCCAATAAGATCGTGTAATATGTTACTTGGTATGCTCGAAATGTCATCATAGCCATGTTTCTGCATATATGCCTGAAATGCTTTGTCACTCGGTGCAATTACAGTAACTAATGTATATTCAAGTTGGTTTTTTAATCCTACTGAATCTATACCTTGTATAAGAAAGGTATATAATCCTGTTGAATCCAATGCATTGTATATGCTTCCGCTATAATTTCCTTCCTGGTTATAATATTCATCAAGTGCGGTTTCTTTTTCACACGAAATGATTAATATTAATAAACATGAAAACAATAATATTTTTAACTTCATATAATAAATAGTATAATTAAATATTTCAAAATCAAGTTCATGCATTCATTAGATTAATTAGCACATACATAACTAGATTATGTAATTAATATTTGCTAAAACTAATATAAGGGAAAATAAAAAAGATAGTAAATAATCTTGCAACCCTGTTGAGATCATCATTGTCGTTATTATAATTTATCTTCTTTTGGTTTGCTAATATAGTAATATATTTTTCAATCTAATTAGTAATATAGTACAAAATAGTATGAAAATTCGTTTCAACAAAATAAAATCCAATTAATACCTTTATAATTGTAACTAATTGATATTTAATATTTAACATCTTATTATTCAATCAAAAAGCAATATGGGCTGGTTTTTCAATCTACTCTTTCTTTCATTTGACCGTTTAAAATTTTCAATCCCCTACTTAAAAATCGAAAAATGTAGAAAAATTTGATAGAAAAATCCTTTCTTCCATTTTTCTATAGAATAACTTGTTGTATAAAATAACAATCTATCTTTAAATAGATTATAAAAAGCAATTCGTTACTGTATTTCCCCAAAAACCTAATACTATGATTTTATTCCTTCGCTTTTTTAGCAGATAATTTATACATAGTTTCCAGTTCCTTGGTAAGGTCTTCTTCATGCTTATTTACCATATCAATAGTAATCTGGTTAGCAGCTATCCATTCTTCACTGTTATTTTCATCCACTCCTTTTTCAAAAACGAGGTTTTTAACCTGCTTTTTGTATTCTAAATAGAGCGTAACCTTTTTTTTATTAACGACACCTAATGTGGTTGATCCTTTAGTTATAGTATTCGCTCCACGAATGGATTCAAAATTTGTAACAATTTCATTCAGCATGGGTTGGTATGATTCTGGTAATTCCTGGCTGAAAAGTTGAGTATTAAGTGCGATTAAACCAAGAATCATGAGACTTTTAAGTATTTTCATAATTGTATACTTTTGATAAATATTTCTGAAGCTAATATACAAAAATAAGAATAAACCATAACCTATATCTTTTTAAAACGAGTTAAAATATATCAGGCAAACGAGATATTATCAGGTATAATTTATAGCCTCAAATAAACATTTAAATTCTACTCTTTAGCTTCAGTTGCGATAATTCGCCACACCCTCATAAAAGCACTGTCTTCATAATCCGGGTCAAATTTACCATATCGTTCCTCAGCTATTTGAATAGCAGGTTTAGTATTCGCACCGGCTTGAATTAGCACTTTTGCTATTTCTGCAAATTTTAGGATATCAGCATCTTCAAGCAAACAATCAGATATGCGAAACATTACCAGTCGCAATGGTGTGGTAGGTTGAATTAATCCATCAGGCTCATCTTCATCCTTAAATAGTGTATAATTGGGATCTGCTCCCTGTTTCAGGCAATATTTAACAGCATTTATATCGTAACTTGAAACTGCCTGCATCAAAGCTTCATTTAGATCATATTGTTGCATTAGGTAAAAATACGAAGTATTCAGATAAATAAAAGGAGTAATCCTCGTTATTTCATTAAAAAAAACAAATACCGGATAACCTAAAACAATAAATACAAATGTATTAAGGTAATGTAATGCTGGCATATCATGTTTATAATAAAAACGGAATATAGTGGGCATAAAACGACTTTTTGCATAATCTGCAAATCTGAGATTGATTAATGACCCATTTTTATATAATGATTCAAAAAGATATAGATTATATTTGAGTATGAAATATATAAAAACTATATACATATTCAATTAACCTAAAATGATCATAAAATGAAATTTCCAATCTTTATGGTTGCATTGTCAATTCTTATCTTGTGTGGATGTGCTAGAAATACACAAGAAATCCCACAAATAACGATGAACTATCCCGTCAAAGGTATTTCCTTTAATAAAGTCCATATAAATGATAGCTTTTGGCTACCAAAGATTGAAACCAACCGTGTTGCAACAATACCTGCTTCATTTAAAAAATGTGAAGAAATGGGCCGGCTGGAAAGTTTCCTGATAGCAGGAGGCAAAATGGCAGGACAAGTGAGAGGAAAGATGCCTTTTGATGATACGGATGTCTATAAAATAATTGAGGGTGCTTCCTACTCCATGTCCACCATACCTGATGCCAAACTGGATGCGTATGTTGATTCATTAATAGCCATAATAGCATGCGCACAGGAAGAAGATGGCTACCTTACAACATATAAAACTATAGATACGGCATATGCTCCTGCTCCATGGTGCCCTCCGGGAAAAAGATGGGAACATCTGGGATGCAGCCATGAGCTATACAACAGTGGTCATATGTTTGAGGCTGCAGCTGCGCATTACCTGGCTACAGGTAAACGTAACTTTTTAGATATAGCTACAAAAAATGCTGATCTGTTAGTAAAAGTATTTCTTCATGAAAAAACAAACCAGGTGCCAGGGCATCAAATTGTTGAAACCGGTCTGATTAAACTTTATCTGATTACAGGCAAAAAGGATTATCTTGATTTAGCACGTCATTTCTTGGATATACGCGGAGATAGCACAATCCGCGGTGAATCATGGGGACCATACAGCCAGGATCATATGCCTGTAACACAGCAGGAAGAAGCCGTTGGTCATGCTGTACGAGCTGCATACATGTATGCAGGTATGACTGACATTGCTGCACTATATAATGATTCAGCATATAGAGAAGCAGTGGATAAAATATGGGATAATGTGGTTTCCAAAAAAATCTATATCACAGGAGGAATAGGTGCTTTACATCAAGGCGAAGCATTTGGTGACAACTATGAATTGCCCAACCTTACTGCATATAACGAAACCTGTGCTGCCATTGCTAATGTATATTGGAATTATCGCATGTTTCTTCTGCACGGTGAAGCAAAATATATAGATGTACTTGAAAGAAGTTTATATAACGGAGTAATATCCGGCGTTTCCCTTGATGGAAAAACATTCTTCTATCCAAATCCACTTGAATGTGATATGCATTATAAATTCAACAGCGGAGAAACCCTTACCCGCCAGCCCTGGTTTGACTGTTCTTGTTGTCCCAGCAACCTGTGCCGTTTTATGCCTTCTGTACCAGGATACATTTATGCTCAAACAGATACATCTATTTTTATAAACCTTTTTATTCAAAGCTCAACAGAAATGACCTTAAATGGTGTTTCTGTCGCCACCAAACAGGAAACGAACTACCCCTGGGATGGGAAAATAAAGATCCATATTTCCTCCAAAGAAATATCGCATTTTACACTTCAGCTTCGTGTTCCCGGATGGGCTGTAAACCTGCCGCTTCCAGGTAATTTATATACGTTTACTGACTTTAATAAAGTTAAGCCCGTTGTTAAGGTAAATGGCGTTGAATATAATTATCAACAAGAAGATGGATATGCCATAGTATCGGGAGATTGGAACCCGGGTGATATAGTTGAGTATGAATTACCAATGTATGTGAGAGAAGTAGAAGCTAATATGAATGTAAAAGCAGATAGCGGTCTTATAGCGTTGGTACGCGGACCTATAGTTTACTGTCTTGAGGAAAAAGACAATCCCAAATTTGATGAAGTACTCTTTTCGAATGATTTGGTACTTAATAGCAAATATAATCCGGATTTGTTAAATGGAATTGAAGTTATTACGGCAAAAACGCCTGATGGTAATCCTGTTTTTACAGCTATTCCATACTATGTTTGGAATAACAGGGGCGCTAATAAGATGAGGGTTTGGTTACCGGAAATATAACAAGAAGAAATAAAAAGTGTTGATTGCTTTCAATACTTACTATTTAATCAATCAACACCATCTATTTGCAGAATCTAACAATTATTTTAATGTGCCACTTATAATTGTATTTTCAGGGATACCATAAACTTCCATTACCTCTTGCTTTTCAAGCTCTGCATCAGAACTCTTTTTCTTATCATCAGGAAATAAAGGAGACCAATCGCAAGTTACCGGCATACTTTGATCTCCACTGACCAGATCAAGGGCAATGGTTCCATCTCCTTCCATATAGCCTGTAAAGTCAAGGTCAACGTCAATGCTCGGGTTCAGGCTAAAAGTTAAATTATCCCCTATCGCTAAATCAATACTCTTATACATAGTACCAATAGTAAACGTGCGTGAGTCCATATAAAAGTATGAAATGGATTCTGCTTTTCCATCTTCAATTTCAAAACTAAAATATGCATAAATAGGCTCTGAGATGCCTCCGGACCAACAACCATCACGTATAGCGCCTGTTGTTGGTACAGCTTCTACCCAATCAACAACAATATTGGAGGTTTTCTTCACAACATTGTTTTCGGAATAGGTTATAGTTCCGGTTGCTTTTTTATCTGATCCAAAGGTTAAGCTAATGTTGACTTTTACATCCGTACTTTCGCCATCTATGGTAGTACTAGAAGTTAATGTTACAGTTGCTAAATCTGCCACAGAATAGGGCCCGTATGATTTATTTTTAACTGAAGTGCCTAAATAATCATCATCACTTGCTTCACATATTATATTTACTTGTTCAATTTTATTTTCATCCACAACAATTGATAATTCTAAATTTCCGTCATACATACCTGTCCAAATACCTGCTTTGATACCTGTTGAAGCGGATTTATCATCATCATCATCGTCATCTTTTTTACACCCACTTAAGAGTATAATTGCTAATGCTGTAATGATTAGAGGATAGAATAGAAACCCTTTTCGATTTTTCATAGTTTAATAGTTTTAGTTTGTAATTTAATCGTATATTTTCTGTTAAAGAAAAAATTGTTACTACATGTCTTATTGATATTTTATATATGATATATGTCGTACATTCCATATTTATTAATCTTGAATCAGGTTTTATTTTATATAAGGTCTCCCATATATCTCTGCAGTTGGATAGGTCATAATAGTATAGAAGTTATTAATTAGTAACACTATTGCAAAAAGCAGAATGGAAAATGAAGTTTATCTATTTTTTTACTTCCGAATATAAAAGGTAGTATATGGGAATTGCTTTTGACTTAATTCTTCTACTACTAACTTTTAAAAATATAAAAATGAATACACTTAAAATTCCATGGCTTTGACTATTCTTCCTCGTTTCATTAACTTCAATTTCAGGTCAAAACCTATACGAATTTATAAATTAATATTTGATTTACAAATTTTTAGGTAGTTAATTTAATTTTATCTAACCATTTCGTTCGTCTGTATAAGATTAACAATTTTTGGATTAAAGAATTTTTTAAAATGAGAAAATCAGATTTTATTATGATGAATCAGAAATGACAAGAATAAAAAGGTTTTGAGTATTAACACCGACCTCTTACACAAGGACTATTAGTAATAAAAATGCCAAAAAAAGCACCTGTAAGAATACTTTTCACAATATCACCGGTTTCAATTACATTCATATGTCTTCCTATTCCGAAGTAAAAAAGGAGAAATCCTGAAAGGGCACCAATAAGTGTATATACAAATGTTCGAATAAAATGCTTTGATTTCATTGTTCTTTTTATCCAATTTGATTCTGGTTCCAGCTCTAGTCTTTTAAATTTCATATGCATGCAATTATATATATATTTATATACAAAAATACATAAAATATTTTAATTATACAAAGTAGAATCATTAAAATTACAATATGCTATAATCCTCAGAACCGTCTGCTATTGAACCGGAACTCTTTTTTATATACTTTATAAGTCTCCAAGATGTAATTACTATTAAAAGAGCTGTTATAGCACTCAAAATTGCCATCATCCATAAATAAGCGTTTGAGTTTGCTTGCTGTGCAGCAACCTCGATACGGGCATATTCAGGATCATCCGGCATGTATTTTACAGGTACTATTTGTCCAATATCTGCAGACAAACCCAGATCAATGGGTGAATTATCAATAAATTCAACTTCCACTCCATCCTGTGTTACAAACCTAACTTTAAAATCATATCTCATACGGCTGGCATCACCGTTTGTAGTTTCGTAAATTACATCTACTACAACACCTTCAGCATATTGAGAATATTTTTCAAAATCGGCAAGATCCATTTTTGTTAACCGGTAACCTTTTAAACACATAAACAACATGAATGCTATAAATACAATAACGAGTAATCTCCATATAATTCCGAAAGTTCTTTGACTCTTTTTCATAGCTTTGGGATTTTATTAATGATATACTAAATTTAACAAAAAAATTTTATCCATTTCAAACCTGAATCTTTCAATTTAGAATATTGTTAATCAATTAGAGCAATATATATATTCTTATATTATTATTATATAGGTATTTAATATATTTATTTAAATATTTACATTAATATTATATGCTCCCATTAACTTTTTAAACTATTTCTTAAAGTATTGATTTTGTTTATTTTATTTACAATTTAGCAGC
>JAFGOZ010000300.1 GCA_016926235.1 Bacteroidales bacterium
AACTTGAAATAATAGATTTCTTTAGTTTATCGAGGATGCTCGAAAATCAAACAAAATCAAAGATTTTTTGATTTTCGGCACCTGGTTGGTCCCGATAGTTATCGGGAACATGCCTGTCCGAACAATAGACAAAAACAAATGGTCTGGTAGTTCAGCCTGGTTAGAATACATGCCTGTCACGCATGGGGTCGCGGGTTCGAGTCCCGTCCAGACCGCGATCGAAGCAAAACCCGAGGAATTATCCTCGGGTTTTTTATTTTTTAAAAGCGTTAAATGCTTGCAGAAAAATAAAAGAACACGGACTGCCAAGCAGACCGGGGTTTGCTGAGATTGCATGGTAGCCCCCCGCAGGGTAAGGGCCATATCCTGCACTTAACAAAAAATCTTCAGCTGACAGTATCGACGTTCCAACGGAAAGGTATTTCCTTTCAAACTAAAAAAGTCAATCTGGCGAACGGTTTTTTAGTATCATCTTCCTGTGGTTTTTAATGTGACAGGGAAAATAAAAATGCTCCCCATTTAAAATGATATGTTATTTATTTTAAAAAAGCACCATACATCCATATCATTTTTTCCTGTTCATCAATAAAACCGGATAATAAATTTACTGTTCCTTCATCATGGTTTTCCGAGGCTACTGAAATAATTTTCTTTTCTTCGGCAAGCAGTGTTTTCAGACCTTCCAATACCTCTTTAACGGTTTCTTCGGCTGAAGAAATGCCATCTTTCTCTTTGATTGAAGCGGCACTAATATATTTTGAATACAAGTTCTCGGGTTTACCACCCAACATCAGTATTCGTTCAGCTACTTCATCAGCCTTTTCATTCAGACTGTCATAAAGTTCTTCAAACTTTTCATGCAACATGAAAAATTGTTTTCCGGTTATATTCCAGTGAAAACCTCTTACATTGGCATAAAAGATCTGAATGTTGCTTAAAAAAACATTTAATTTACCGACCATGCTATCGGTGTAATTCTCATTTAATCCGATTTGATTTTTCATCTTATTTTATTTTTAAAGTTTAAAAATGCGTACCTGATTACTTTTCCTTTTCAAAGGGCCAGCCCATAATTCCTCCCTCCATCACTTTTACATTATTATAACCGTGGGCTTTAAGAAGTACTGCTGCTTCATATCCACGCAATGATATCTTGCAATACGTGATTATTTCTTTGTTCTTATCATCAGGCAGTTCATTCAATCGTTTACGTAACAAGCCTATAGGTATAAGAGTTTCTCCTATACCCAGACGGGTCTGTTCAAATTCATCAGGTCCGCGGGTATCCAGGAGAAATACCTCTTCTCCGCGATCCATTTTTTCTTTTACCTCAAGAGCCGAAATACCATCAAATATTCCTCTCATCTTGTTTTGGAGAATATGTGCCGAAGCAATACTATGATCAATTGCCAATGAGAAGGGGGGTGCATATGGCAGATCGGCATTAGCCATGTCATCAACTGTCAGTCCCCCTTTTATTGCCGTTGCCCAAATGGCCAATTGTTTACTTACATCACCTGGCCCAATACACTGAGCACCTAAAATCTTACCTGTTTTCTTACCGGCAATCAGTTTGGTAACCAGAAGTTTGCCATCCATAAAACCTGGTTTATCCTGACTAGCATTAACCACTTTTACAAATTCTATCCCGGCTTCTTTGGCTTTGGTTTCTGACAAACCGGTTATACCAATTCCATAATCGAATAGTTTACAAATACCTGTTTGTATTGTACCAGGGAAAACAGCCACATTACCCATGATAACATTTTCACCTGCTACACGACCTTCGAGGTTTGCAAGATCACCATAAGGTGCAAGAACATTCTTGTTTGTAATCTGGTTTTTAATCTCGCAACAATCGCCGGCAGCATAAATATCCGGGTCGGATGTTTGCATATATTCATTCACCTTTATTCCTCCCAGTTCTCCAATTTCAATTCCGGCTTCCCTGGCCAACTTTATATTGGGGGTTACCCCTATAGCTATTACAGCAAGTTCGCACGGTATTTCAGTTCCATTTTGTAATTTAACACTTATGAGTTTGCCATTTTCACCTAAAAACTCAGCCACACCGTTTTTAGTAATTATATTCGCTTTTGTTTTTAAATAGATCTGCACCAGCTTTGCCATTTTCCAGTCGAGAAAAGTTAAAAGCTGAGGTAACAATTCTACCATGGTAAGTTCAATTCCGGCCAGATTTAAAGCTTCCAGCGTTTCAATCCCGATCAATCCGCCACCAATCACTACTGCCTTTTTTACTTTCTGTTCGTCACGGATTCTACGCAGATAGTCTGCGTCCTGCATTGATTGCAAAGTTGTTACACCATCCAGGTCTATTCCCTTAACGGGGGGCTTATTGGCCTTAGCACCTGCAGCTATGACTAATTTATCATATCCCTGCCTGCCTTTTTTTCCTGTTATGGTATTAATAAATTCTACCTCTTTATTTTTTCTGTTTATTTTGGTGACCTTGTTATTTATTTTTGCCACGATACCCTTTGCATTCCAGTAAAATTGAGGATCACGGACCACTCCAGTAGGCGTACACAGTAATTTGTTTCTGTCATCAAAAAAACCACCAACAAAATATGGGAAACCACACGATGCCATAGAAAGATCAGGGCCTTTCTGATATATAGTTATTTCAGCAAATTCATCCATCCGACGTGCTTTTGCCGCTGCTTTTGGCCCTGCTGCTGAGCCTCCAATTACAATTATTCTCTTATTCATAGTAACCTATAGCTTTAATTATTGTTTAATGTTCGAATCGTTCGTCTGATATTAACTGATGAGATTTTAGTTTTTTCCTTTTTTCAAACCACCCCGATTTGGTCTTCATGCGATTATCAAATCTCTGGATAAACGGTTTGATATCAATCAAAGGACTTCCATCCAATATATCCACCTGTTCAATAAGGATTATATTATTCTCGATACCGGTTAACTTAACCGTAGATAATCCTATTGCATTTGGCCTTCTTGGAGCCCTCGTAGCATAAACACCACGTTCTGTTATATCCATGAAAGGTCTTACGATCAGTTCGTATCGGTGTACTTTGTGAAAATGATACAACAGAATAATGTGTGAAAAACCGTCCAGGTCTTTTATTCCTTCAACATATTCCGGAAACAGTTCGATATATCCTTTAATTCCATCCGCTGAAGCAGGCTGAATGGGCATATTATTTATTTCTTTATATGGTGTATGGATCACTCCGATTGGATTAATTATTATTGGTTTCATTTAGTACTGCTTTATAAATCTGTTGTTACAACTGTTTTAAGTTCGGGAATTTTTATTTTAGAATTTTTTATTGATCAGATCTGTAAGTGGTAACTTCTTATATAATAGGTTTTTCCTTCATAGTTAACTCCTTTTATTAGTCCCTTCTGAACAAGCGAATTTACAACACTAAAATCTGAATTTCCCTTTCTTAAAATTTCTGAAACTGTATCTTCACGAAGAGGGTGAACTGTAGTAATATTTAATATATCATCGTAAATATTTCCGGTATATCCCGTATCAGTACCCTCAAAACCGGTCAGTAATTCTGTATGAATTCCTTTACCCTGATATATTTCCCAGGCTTCCGTAATTTTTGTTTCTGAAACCGGCTTTATTCCCTGCAACGCAGGTGGCCTTGTAGGAATCGACAGATAAGCGGTATGCGGTTTTAGTTTGGCAATAAATGATGCCGTTTTCTCCAAAGAATCCGAACTGTCATTATACCCTTCAATAAGCATAGTTTCGGTACAAAGTTTACCCTGGTATTCATGAGCAAAAAGCAACATAGCTCCGTGAATCTTATCAAGATCGAGTCGAAAATAAGGCCGGTTGACTCTTTTCCATTCTGTTTTATCAATCGTATCAACTTTAACCGATACCCAGTCAGCAAGCATTAAATCATCCCGCACAAGTTCTTTGTCGATCAGTGACGAATTTGAGATTACTGCTATTGGAATACCAAAACTCTTTAACAACCGGATTTCTGTTCCCAGGTTAATATCCAGTGTTGGTTCCCCGTTGGCAACAAATGTAAGGTAGTCAGGCTTATGGGATAAATCGAGCTTTTGTAAATGTTGCTTAACATCTTCAGAAAGGACCCCGGATTCGAACTGCCTGTCTCTGAACACTGTTTTGTTCGGAGTATTCCCTACCTGGCAATACACACAGCTATAAGAACATTTCTTTTGCGATACAATATTGTTTATCCCCAGGCTTGTTCCCAGTCGTCTTGATGTTACCGGACCAAATGCAATCATTTTTTCCTTTTTTAATTATTCCATTTCATGATGACCATATCATTCTTTTTAACTCCCAGCATCTGCGCCATCGGAGCACATTTTGCAATCAGCATGTAAAATATATTCTTATGGTTGCTTTCCATAAGACCTTCAAAATTTCCCTGGCCCTTTGAGATAATCAGGTCGGAACTGTTGTATTCTTCCAGGAACTCTTCGGAACAAAATTCAATAAGCGTAGAAGGGGCATCAAACCCGTTCGATATAACATGGCACACTTCATCCATGCCAACCTGTTGTGCATCTTCAAATGTGACATCGTTGATTACGGGTCTCCCTCTTACCACATAAGTTACATCTGGATGCTTCATGATTTCGATAAACAACTTGTCAAAGACTATCTCGCCACAATTGTCCCCCAGGTATAAAACAGACCTGGCTTTGCCTACTTCTTTTTGCAGTTTCGCAGTCATGTCTGTTTTCAGATCCTGTTGAAATAATGATTCTATCTGAGCGGAAATACTTCCGTTCATACTGTGTGCACCATAATCAATGATATTACCGATCACAGACAGTTTTGCCGCTGTAAAAAACGGATTGTCGCTTTGGTTAACAACGCCTTTCCAATACGAATAATTTTTCAGGAGTACATCATTCGCCAATAATTTCTCCTCTGCATACAGGTTGATATTATTAAGATAACCCCTGGCAATACGGTGTATTTCGGTTGCCAGGTTTGGGTTTGGCATTTCCCTGTTATCTGCCAGCAGTTCATGCACGGAAAAGATAAAATCTTCTGCTATACATGCTTCAGGTTTAAATTTCCCGATAAGTTGTTCAATCGTTCTGATATGACAGAAATAACACTCGTGCCTCATAATTTCTTCCTTGTATAGTTTAGTTTAATGCCAGATAATTTCACAGTTTCTTATTCCCTCGTCAGGCAGTTCAAAAAATTACGTCGGTTTATAAATTGACCCATAAAGTCTGAAATCATCAGGACCAGGAAGAATAAATACTTTTCTAATCTTCTCCTTCCCGGTATACAATTAAGTATTGTATTTATGAGAATATTCTCAATACAAACATAACGAGAATATTCTCATTTTAAAAATGAATACCGAAGAAAAAATGATTTAAAGGTTGAGAATAAAATACCTCCAACACATGGCGCAAGCTTAACAATTACGCAATACTATGAATTTAAATAGTTGCTATGTAATTGTTATTTTTCCAGGTATCCGATACATTTTTCCACAGTCGTTTTTTCAAGGTTAGGATTATAGTCTATATCGCTAATTACATCAGGAATTAATAGATAATTATTATTAAAGTCATTGACGATCCGGTTAAAATCAGCCGGATTGTATTCTATTTTAAGATCAGACTGGTTTGTTGACGTAACAATAGCCGGAAGTGGTGCATTATTGTACCAGTGGTTTTTAAGATAATCGGTAGTGAGCCTTAACCGGTTCATTTTACCGATCATGCCGTTCACGTTTACCGATGTATCCGGATAACTTATTTTTACTTCAAGTTTCTGTTCGCAACTGATATCATGAACATATACGTGCACAGTGAGATCGCTGCCACTATAATTCCATGTATTATCCTGTGCATCCGGAGAATATACTATCTTCTTTCCGTTTACCAGCACATTTTCCGGCACTACCGAACCATACAACTGAATTTCGTAATTCCTGGCCGGGTTCATTCCGGGAAAAGAACCTTCACGGGGCATAACTGTAACTGTTTTTGTTCCATCCGGTGATATTTCCGATATAAAAGATGTAAATGCGAATTCCCCTTTTTTATATCCATCGTTATCGCCATTATCTTCATAAAATTTAGTCTGATAATTTCCTCCCGGAAATACTTTCACGATGAGTTCAGCGATATCCTGCTGCAGATTTTTTATTTCAGGATACATGGGTATAACTGCGCCGGCTTTAACATAAACCGGATACTCATTCAGCAGGAATTTTCGCTCCAATATCTGTCCCCCGTGAAACATAGTGCCTGTGTGCCATTCGTACCAGTCATTACCTTCGGGGAGCCATACCTGTATGTCTGAGAAATTATTGTTTTCGGGAGCTGTAACAGGGATAATAAGTATATCGTCGCCAAACATGTATTCATTCCTGAAAGAGTAAGCTTCTTCTTTTTCGGGATATTCATAATACATCGGACGACACAGAGAAATTCCCGTATCGTATGTCTTGCGGGCCATTGTATATATGTACGGATTCAATGCATAACGTAAATTGATTGCATCGTTCAATTCACTAAAATATTCATCGCTAAAGTTCCATACTTCTTTTCTGAGACGCGGATCTTTCGTAGAATGTGTACGAAAAACCGGACTAAAAACACCATACTGCATCCATCTTGTATAGAGTTCGGGGTCAACTTTCTTCTCTTCTTCGGGAATTCTTCCGAACATATGTCCGCCCAGGTCATGACTCCAGTATCCATACAGTACATTTGAAGCGGTACTTGTAAAATAAGGCTGAAATTCCAAAGATTTCCATGTAATAATAGCATCACCTGAAAATCCTATCTGGTAGCGATGGTTGCCCAATCCTCCCCAACGATGATATAATAAAGGCCTGTGTTCACCCTTTCTCTCCATGTGGGTAAAAAAGCAATAGTTCAGCCACCATGTATTACTCAAGCCGGGTAACTGCTTTGATTCTTTCCATTGCTGCCAGTCGAGCCACCAGAAATCAGCTCCTTTTTCTTCCATAGGATCAAGAATGATTGCAAACAGGTTTTCCATGTATTTTTTATCGGCTGCTTCAAAAGGAATGTTATTATTTCCGGACGTATCAAAATCCACGGCTTTTGCAAAATCATTATATTTCTCTTCTGTGGGAGGGATTCCCGAAGCAGGATGCAAATTGAAAGTTGTTTTTATCTGCCTGTCATTTGTCCACTGTAAGAATTTATCCGGTTCGGGAAATAAGGACTTGTTCCATGTGTAGCCTGTCCATCCGACGCGTTGTCCAAATTCATCGTATTCACATATTTCACGTATGGCATTCAGTCCGTCTGTGTTATGCCAGTCCATATCAATAACCAGCACATCCAAAGGTATGTTGTACCGGTCAAAATTATTTATAAGATCACGGAATTCAGCATCGGAATAATTCCAGTATCTCGACCACCAGTAACCAAAAGCATAACGCGGCGGAAGCGGTACTTTTCCGGCTACCAGGGTGAAATCGTTAAGAACCGCTTTGTAATCATTTCCATAACCCATAAAATACCAGTCTGTTTCGTTATTCGCACGAACCTCAACCCAGTTCCAGTCGCTGCTGTCAAAAAGAAAATTTCCTGTATCGTCTATCAGATACCAGCCATCTCTCGAAATCAATCCCTCTTCAAACTCAGCCTGTTTTTTTTCGCCCCAGAGGTGAATATCTCCGTCCATTCCATCAAGAGTCCGGAAGGTTCCTTTCAGATTATTTGTATTCTCAGCACCGGGTCGCCATACAAATGAAGCATTATCGTTTCCGAGATAACTTATTTGCAGGTTATCAGCAGTAAATGCTCCGGTTCCCTTTTTATATTTTAATTCCAGAATATCAGTTTTGATTATCAGCCATCCTTTTTTCTCAGACTTCTGAAAATTCACTAACGGAAGCTTCCTGTTAATAATAACAAACGAGGATTTGTCAATAAACTCAGCTGTCGAATCATATTCAATCCTTATCAGTCTGGGGGTTAACACGGTAAAACGTGCATTACCCTCAACAATAATTGCTTCCGGATTTGCCACCGGGTTTGAACCATCCTGAGCATATCCGGTAAGTGATAAAAAGAATAAAACTATTATCGCTGTGTATTTCATAGGTCAGTAATTTGGTTTTTAATGTTTGTATGGAACTCTCGATAACCTTCATTCTTTTTATTATGAACAAAAAGAACAAATTCATGTTCGTTATAAAAAGCTTCTCAAGTTAAGTATAATATATTTCGGAAAGTTATTACCGGATTATGATAATATCAATTTTTAAAGGAGTTTGGTAGATTTTTTATTCCCTCTAAACTTTTTAAACTTCCTTAACTTTCTCATTCTTAAACTATTTGTTTAACTGTTGAATCGTTGGACTGTTTAACTGAAGTATTGAGTCCTTGCCGAAATAAGTTGACCGAACCCACACTCGCGTGCATTTCTAATGCGCAAACTTACTCTTTCACATTTATTAACATTTTCCTTAATTGTGGTGGCCTG